>JAFNGM010000106.1:0-5445 GCA_017885225.1 Syntrophaceae bacterium
GCAAAAATGTTATGTTCGATGGGGTTTCCCCATTGGATAACTGCCGGTCTTGTTGTTGCATAACGTCGGGCGGCATCTCTGATAAGGTCGGGCGCGATCCAGGTGATTGCGGAAACCTTTTCAAGGGTGAATTCTTTTACGTGCTCGGCAAGGTCGGCAAAACCCACGGTCCACTTTTCCACGAATTCCTTATCGTAGCTGCCCTCGGAAATGATTACATTCAGGAATCCCAGGGCCAGAGCGTTGTCCGTGCCGGGCCTGATCTGAAGCCACATTTTCGCTTTCTTGGCAAGATCGATCCTACGGGGATCGATGATGATGAGTTCTGTTCCGTTCTTCACCTGTTCAAGGAGAAGGCTGCAAATTTCACCCTCTTCGTTGGTAGAGGTGATATTGCTTCCCCAGAGAATGGCCAGGGTGCTCGGGTGGTGGAAATCCGCAACCGGATAAAATCCGCAGGTATGGATGCCTGTGATCTCCCGGGGGGCATGGCAGACATCCTGAGAAGCGATCACGTTTGGTGAGCCGAAAAGATTGGCAAGGCGTATAAGGACAAAATGTTCCAGGCCTTTCGGCATTCCCACGCCGAAGGCGACTGCCCTGGGGCCGTGTTTCTCCTTGATTGCGAGGAGGTTGCCGGCGATTTCCTGCAAGGCTTCCGCCCAGGTAACGCGCTGCCATTTTCCCTCACCGCGTTTCCCTGTGCGCTTGAGAGGATGCCTGAGGCGGTCAGGATGTGTGAGGCGATCCGGCGATACCACGCCCTTGGGGCATATATAGCCCTTGTTCAGGAAACCCTCGGGGTCACCCTTTACCTGAACGATCCTGTTATCCTTCACACCCAAAAGAAGGGCACAGCCTCCATGATCCATCCTTGCGCAATGCGTCCTGACCCAGCGAATATCCTTTTCCATGAAGTGATAATCCTCTCTGCAAATTTTTTGCAGTATATCATTTTTCAAAATCCCTCTCAATCACCCTTTGCAAAAGGGAGACGTAATTGGAATTAATCCGTCGGGCATTTACATCATAAGAAAAATAGCGTATACATGTTGTGTCATCCACACTTGAAGAGGCGCTTGCATGGGAGATGATCAGGAAATTTACCTTCGGCCCACGTATTTCATTGATAGCGATGCACCGGAGGTTGTCGCCTTCGCGAAAGCTTTTGCAGGCGATAAAAAAAAGACCTTGCGTGAGAAAGGCATTGCCCTCTTTTATGCCGTGCGGGATACGATTATGTATGATCCATACCGGATCGATTTAGAAAAGAGAGAATCATTCAAGGCGAGCTCGATTATTTCCAGAGGCTATGGGTATTGCGTCGCCAAAGCAATCGCGCTCGCCGCAGTGGCACGCGCGGCGGGTATCCCAACCCGTCTTGGGTTCGCCGATGTGCGTAATCACCTTTCCACAGAAAGACTCCGGCAGTTTATGGAGACAGACACCTTTATATTTCATGGGTATACGGAGCTCTTCATTGGCAATCAATGGGTCAAAGCCACCCCCACCTTCAACCTGTCCCTTTGTGACAAATTCGGCGTAAAACCTCTCGACTTTAACGGCAGAAGGGACAGCCTCTTTCATCCCTATGACAGGGAAGGCAAGCGGCATATGGAATATATAAGGGATCACGGTCATTTTGCCGATGTTCCCTATGAAACGATTGTCGGCTGCTTCAGGGAATATTACCCGGCCTACTTCCGGATACGCGGTGAAGAGAGTGAAGATGCCTTTGAAAGAGAGGCAGCAGGAGAAAAGGAGTGATGAATAGGAGCATGCGCGCGAAAGGCTTCTCCATTTCATCTTGAGGCTTTTTGTCGCATATGTTAGTTTAACACGCCATGATAGTGATAAATAATGAAAACACTGTGTGCGCGCGGTGCGGGAAGATCCCGGCTGTCATTTTCTGCGATGGCTGCGAGATTCCGCTCTGCGTTGAGTGCCGTAAGTTTGACCTCTGGGGCTATGGCTGTGGCCATATTGATACAAAAGTATTCTGCACTACCTGTTATGATGACATTACAATCAACCCTTACGGCGGCACTATGAAAGATGACCAAGAATAATACCTGAGGAAATATACTATGAGCGATGACATCAAAAGAAGAACCCAGGACACAGCGAACACCCTTTTTGGCAAAGGGATTAGGATGGATCCTCCGTATCAGATGTGGAGGGAATTCGACAAGGAGCTGGCCAACGATTTTTCCCGATTTATTACGGGCAACCTCTATTCCCGCACAGTCTTAACCCTCCCGGAGAGGCAAATGGCAGCCTGCGCGATGCTGGCGGCTCTCAGGGCAGCAGGAGAATTGAAGCTTCATGTGAATGCAGCCTTAAATGTGGGATGCGACCCCAAAAAACTGGCCGAAGTTTTTTTCCAGGTTGCAACCTACGCCGGCATGCCTGCCGTCAATGAAGCACTGGAAGTGTATCGGGATGTGCTTAAAGAACGCGGGGAATGGCCGATTAAATAAACCTCAGGCAGAGGGGAATCAATACGGTTGTTGCTACGGGTATGTATACGAACCACTGCGTTCTTTCCACCTGTATCGGTGCTGCCGATGAGGGCTATCGAGTGATCGTGCCCGAAGATGCCGTAGGATCATGGAGCGCGGATCTTCATNNCGGCGTTCCCCCTCTGCTCACCCCCCTGCGATGGATTGTGGGCGAGGGGCTCGCGCGCGATCTCTGTATGACGGGGAGAAGGTTTGACGCCACAGAGGCCTATCGTGCAGGTCTTGTCAGTGAAGTTGTCGATGGCGACAAATTGATGGAGAACGCCTGCCGGCTTGCCCTCACCATTCTGGAGGCTCCCATGCATGCCCTTCGCTTCATCAAGACATACATGCTGGATCATGCGAACCGCGGTTTCGAAGAGTCATTTTGCATCGAACATGACAGGGCGTTTCAGGAGTTCCTCCAGATGAAGAAAGCTGAATCCGGCAATGAAAAATAGGGGAAGTCGAATGTGAAATGTGCTATGAGGGATTGCGTGCTGGAAGTAAGATAAACACCGAACAAGGAGGCGGACATGGACTTAGGATTGAAGAATAAGGTTGCCCTGGTGGCCGGCGGAAGCATGGGGTTGGGGTTGGCCGTGGCGAAAACTCTGTCGAAGGAGGGGGCGCGTGTTGCCATATGCGCGCTTGATGATCCGTATCTGGTCCAGGCGAAAGAGGAAATTATCAGGGAAACAGGCGGCGAGGTTATCGCCGTTCCCGCCGATGTAACGAACGCCGAGGAGGCGAAAAATTTCATTCGTCATGCCCTGGATCATTACGGAACGCTGGACGTGCTCGTTAATAATGCCGGGGGGCCGCCATCAAAGCCGTTTTTTGATATTGACGACAACCTTTGGGAATTTGGTTTTCGCCTTAATCTCCTCTCCACCATCCTCATGACCCGCGAGGCTGTTCCGGTCATGAAAGCCAAGCGCTGGGGCCGTATCATCAATATGACCTCCATTTCGGTCAAACAGCCCATCGACGGTTTGATACTGTCCAACACCATTCGTTCCGGCGTGATCGGTTTCGCCAAGAGTCTCTCAAATGAACTCGCTCCTTTTAACATTACGGTAAACAACGTCTGTCCTGGCTATACTATGACAGAACGGGTCAGGGAAGTTTCGAAGGCTGTCGCTGCCAGGGAAGGCACCACGCCGGAGGCGATCATAAAAAGATGGGAGTCTGAAATCCCCATGGGACGTCTTGGCAAGCCGGAGGAATTAGCGGGACTGGTGGCCTTTCTTGCCTCTGAGATTGCGGGTTTCATCACCGGCGCGGCAATTCAGATTGACGGAGGCTACTACAAGGGAGTCATGTAGGGAATAAATTCAGTCACAAAAAGTTCACTTAAATTTCTCGGGACTGACCTTCCTTTCCATACCGTCCAGGAAACTTGACCAGGCATTGGTCCGGAAGGCAGTAACAAGCTTTTTCGGCTTTGTCGCACCGCATGACGGGCATTCGAGGTCATCGTATGGTTCGTCGATTTTCATGACCCTCTCATACGCGTGCGTGCATTTAGTGCATTCAAATTCATAAATCGGCATATCGAAATTCCTTGCCCTGCAAGACAGCGTTCTTCGCAGACTTACATCAAGCCGGCCACAAGATCGCCTACCTCGCTCGTTGAATAGCCCATCTGGCCGGCAGAGAGGCTTTTAAGTTTTTTTTCTACAACTTCCATGACGGCTTTTTCTATAGCCAATGCCGCGGGGCCTTCCCCCAATATCTCCAGCATCATCTGACCGGCCATGATGGCGGCCATCGGATTGACTATATTCAGCCCTGTGTACTTAGGCGCCGAACCACCGATTGGCTCAAACATGGAAACGCCCTGGGGATTTATATTGCCGCCTGCGGCGATTCCCATGCCGCCCTGGATCATCGCTCCCAGATCGGTGATGATATCGCCGAACATGTTGTCTGTCACGATCACGTCGAACCATTCAGGGTTCTTTACCATCCACATGCAGATTGCGTCAACATGAGCATAGTCGGTTTTTATATCGGGATATTCTCCGGCGACTTCGTAAAACGTCCTTTCCCATAGATCGAAGGCAAATGTCAGCACGTTCGTCTTGCCGCACAGGGTAAGCTTCTTTGCCTTGTTGCGCGTGCGGCAGTAGTCGAACGCGTATCGTATGCATCGTTCCACTCCCTTGCGCGTATTGATGGATTCCTGGATCGCGATTTCATCCGGTGTGCCTCTTTTCAAGAATCCGCCGGCGCCAGCGTAGAGGCCTTCACTGTTTTCCCGCACGACGACAAAATTGATATCTTCCGGTTTCTTGTCTTTCAAGGGTGTGTCCACGCCGGGATACAATATGACGGGCCTCAGGTTTATATACTGATCCAGGCTGAACCGCAACTTCAGCAGGATGCCCTTTTCCAGGATACCGGGTTTGACATCGGGGTGGCCGATGGCGCCCAGATAAATTGCGTGGTAATTTCGCAACTCTTTCAGGGTTTCATCGCTCATTATCTCACCGGTGCGCTTATATCGCTCGCCTCCCAGATCGTAGTGGGTGAAATCCAGAGTAAAACCGAACTTTGCCGATGCGGCTTTGAGAACTTTCAATCCCTCCGCAACAACTTCCGGTCCCGTTCCGTCTCCCTGGATTACCGCGATTCTGTATGACTTTCCCATTATAGTGTTCTCCTCTTTCGCAGCGTTTTATTACAATCCCAACCGAACGCTGATTTCTTTCATTGCCTGCAGGCAAATCTCCGCGAATTCGTCTAAGGAGAGCCCCAGCCGTTCACATTCCATGATCGTATCCCTGTTTACCGATGCCGCGAATAATTTTTCCTTCATCCTTTTGGTCACGGATTTTGCTTTTACGCTGGAAAGCTTTTTATCGGGATAGACAAGGGCCGTGGCGACAATCATTCCGGTAATGGTTTCACCCGCGGCGAGGGCATGGTGGAACAAGGA
>JAFNGM010000106.1:5519-7013 GCA_017885225.1 Syntrophaceae bacterium
GATGCCCCATTTCTCTTCGTTGTGCTCCAGCTTACGCGCCAGTGCTCTCATGACGGCTTCCGTGGCGTAAGAATGACCCAGCATTCTTTCATTCTTGATATATTGTTTCAGCAAATCCATCGCTTCTTCTCTTGTCATGGTCATTGATTATCCCCTTGCTTGCGTTATGATTCGTGCGGTACAATACTGCAGTATTCCGATGAAGCCTCCCTGAGGGGTAAATTACTAACACATCCCGACAACAGTTACAATTTGTTTCATATGGCGGCGGATAAAAATATACTTGTCAAAATTACAATAAATTGTTACAAAAAAGATAAAAAATTTAAAAGGATGGACTATTATGGCGGAAGGCATATCTGATTATACAAAATTTGCTATCGATCTTCGCCGGCATATGTGGAAAGCCGGGGTCGAAATAGAACTGCGCAGGCTCATCTGGCAGATCGCCGTCATGGGGAAATACATTTCTGCCAAAATTCATGAATCGAACCGGAAACTGGCAGGATTTAAAAACATTTACGGTGAAGAGCAGCTGACTCTGGATAGAAGCGCCGATGAAATTCTCAAGAACCACCTCGAGGATTCAGGGTTTGTCCGGGAGTATGCCTCAGAGGAACGGGAAGCTATTATTCAGATCGGCCAGGGAGGAGAAAAATACTTTGTCACTGCAGATCCTCTGGACGGTTCTTCTTTAGTGGATACCAATCTGGCTATAGGAACGATCATCGGCATTCATAAAGAGCCAATACTTACCGAAGGTAGAGAAACACTGGTGGCCGCTATGTACATTATGTATGGTCCCCTGATTACAATGGTCTATGCTGCCGGGAAAGGAGCCCATGAATTTGTGTTGAACAGGGAGGGAGAGTATGTCCTTTCCGAGGATAATATACGATTAAAAGAACGGGGGGACATATACAGTCTTGGAGGATTAAGATCAGAATGGACTCCGGGACATCTGAAGTTTGTAGAATATCTGGAGAAGGAAAGCTACAAGCTCCGTTACAGCGGGGGATTTGTGCCGGATTTCAACCAGGTGCTGATTAAACGAGGGGGGATTTTTACCTACCCTGCGCTCAAGGAGAACCCCAGGGGCAAGTTGAGGCTCCTGTTCGAACTTCAGCCCATGGCATTTATCATTGAGCAGGCGGGAGGTATGGCGACAGACGGCAAACAGGATATCCTCTCTATCAAGGTAGAGAACCTTAATCAGCGTTGTCCGGTCTACATCGGGAGCCGCTTTGAAGTGGAAAAGGCAAAGGAATTTCTCGCTGCTGCGTAAAAAGGAGGCATACCTATGTGGACAACCTGTGAGAACGTCGGGCAGTTAAAAAAATCATTGGCAGGGATTTTAGAGATTGTAGATGGTGACATAAGCGTCCTGGATGTGGGAAAGCTCAGGAGTTTTCTCATCGATGATCTGATTTTCACGGCCGTATTCAGTCCCCAGGAGGAAGCCGGAAAAGCCGCTCGCTGGGTGATCCGACGGAC
>JAFNGM010000106.1:7068-8263 GCA_017885225.1 Syntrophaceae bacterium
TTGCCCAGGCGGTTCTGCGCGCTTCTATGAAAGACAACGTTGGCCCCGTGATCTTCGAAATAGCCCGTTCGGAAATCGACTACACCTTTCAGCGTCCCGAGGAGTACACCTGTGCGGTGACGGCTGCCGCGATCAAAGTCGGATATAAGGGTTGTCTTTTCCTGCAGGGGGACCATTTCCAGGTGAATGCAAAAAAGTATGCGTCCGATCCTGACAAAGAAGTTCAGAAAGTGAAAGACTTGATCTGGGAAGCAATAGAGGCTGGGTTTTATAATATCGATATCGACACTTCCACCCTGGTGGACTTATCGAAACCAACGGTGGCGGAACAGCAGAAAATAAATTGCGGCCTCGCAGCGGAATTGACCACTATGATCCGGGATCTAGAGCCGGCAGGAATGACAATTTCTGTCGGCGGAGAAATCGGCGAGGTGGGAGGGAAAAACAGCACCGTGGAAGAATTGCGGGCTTTTATGGCGGGCTACCTGGAAGAACTCGGGAAGAGCGGCGAAAATATGAAGGGCATCAGCAAGATCAGTGTGCAGACAGGGACCACCCATGGCGGTGTTCCTCTGCCGGACGGAACTATCGCGAAGGTCAAGCTGGATTTCGATACCCTGGAGAAGCTCTCCGCGGTTGCGAAAGCGGAGTTCGACCTTTCCGGAGCCGTTCAGCACGGCGCTTCTACCCTTCCCAACGAGGCCTTTGATCGATTCCCGACGACCGGTACGGCCGAAATCCATCTGGCAACGGGATTTCAAAATATGATCTATGACAGCACACACATGCCGGACGCCCTCAGGGATCAGATATATCAGTACATAAAAACTGAGCTTATACGCGAGAAAAAAGATACGGACACGGAAGAGCAGTTTATCTATAAGACCCGTAAGAAGGGCTTTGGTCCCTTCAAAAAAGAACTGTGGCATCTCCCCCAGGGGGTGTTAAAATCCATCGGTGCGGAGTTGGAAAACCAGTTTACTTTCCTTTTTGGAAAACTAAACGTCAAAAACACCTCTGATATTGTTGCCAAATACATAAAGCCCGCCGACATACCCCTGAGAATTCCGGAATCTTTGAGGGCATAGTGCGTGCGCGCACATTGCGGGGCAGACACATTAAGTGCGATTGTAGGCGGGGTTTCGAGCGTTAAGAGGGAAATTCAAGAAGGGGTTCAAAGAACCCCTTCTTTATT
>JAFNGM010000107.1 GCA_017885225.1 Syntrophaceae bacterium
TATGTTACGGATAGGTAGGTGAACTAAACAACATTCAACATATTAACTTCAATAAGCACATCTGATTATGTTACGTATAGCCGAAACAATTAAGAAGAACCATTGCCTTGCTCATTTATCGACAAAGAAGTCATGGATCACATCATTACGTCAAAGTCATCCTCGGGATGAACCATAGATTTTTTGTCTTTTCATCGAAAGACCGTGCAAGGCATCATAAAGTAATTTCTAACATTGTGTCTTGACTCTTAAATTCCCTTCTGATAACAACCAGCAAGAAGAGTATATATCTCTTTTACGGGAAGAGTAACCAACCATCCTGATAAAAATCAGCCGGGTTCTGCACCAGAGTGGTAAAAAGGATTTGATGTGAATGTAGTCGATCATATTGTCACCGTTCCCCTTTTTGAAGGCTTGCTGAAAAGTCAGCATGAGGCCTTGGCATCAATCGCGCTCACTCGCTCGTATAAAAAAGGCCAGGTAATTTTCTCAGAGGGGGATGAGGGTGCAGGATTTTATGCGGTCATTTCGGGTCGGGTAAAGATATACAAACTTTCACCGGAAGGCAAAGAACAAATACTGCACATGATGGGGCCGGGAGAAATTTTTGGAGAGGTGCCGGTTTTCACCGGTCAGGGGTATCCGGCCTTCGCTGATGCTTACCAACACTGTTCGCTGCTCTTCTTTCCCCGGAATGCATTTGTCGAACTCATCAGGAAAGATCCTTCCCTCGCGCTGAATATGCTTGCCGTGTTATCCTGGCGGCTGCGAAAATTCGCCGCCTTGATTGAGGATCTTTCCCTGAAGGAAGTACCCGGACGTCTCGCCGCCTATTTACTTTATCTGGGCAGAAAATCAAAAACCGGGAATGAAGTTGATCTCGATATTTCCAAAGGTCAACTTGCTTCACTCCTTGGCACAATTCCGGAAACCCTTTCCCGCATCCTCGGTAAAATGAGCAGACAGGGGCTCATCAGCACCGAAGGGTCACGCATCAGGATAACGGACCTCGCAACCATTGAGGAAATCGCCAATGGAGGGCGGAAGCTTGAGACAAGATAAATATATTTATCAAGGGTCACAATAAGGAATTTCTATGTTATTCCATAAAGAGAAAATCAAAGAAGAAATATCTTACGATGAGAAAGACCGTATCAAGGTAAAAAGGCACACCCTCAGCCAGAAATTGGAAGGCGAATACATTTCCTATTATGACAACGGACAGGTTATGGCTAAGCTATATTTCCATAATGACCTGCGCGAGGGAGAGGCCTTTTCCTATTACAAAAGCGGTCAAATCAGGGAAAAATGCACATTCAAAAACGACAAGCTGACCGGTGAATATGTCTTTTATTATGATAGCGGCCAGATAAGAGAAATTGAACACTACAAAGACGGAAAACTGCACGGGAACTATACGCTCTTTTTTAAAACCGGCGAGATCAGAGAGGCGGAACACTTCAAGGACGGCAAGTTCGATGGTGAATACATTTGCTATTATAAAAACGGCCAGGTCAAAGAAAAAGGTCTTTTCATAAACGATAAGAGGGAAGGAGAATACACTGCGTATAGCAAGAGCGGCCAAATTCTAAACAAGGCGACGTTCAAGAATGGAAAGCTGTTAGGAAAATTCATATCCTTCCCTGCAGATGCAGCGGAAATTGAGGAACCTCTACCGGAAGATGAACAGGATGTGCTCATTGACGAGGATGATGTAAACGGTAGGGAGAAAAGGGTCGACGATCTCTTCAAGAAGATGACGAATTTTGAAAAGGATAAAAAGCCATGAACATCAAAAAGATCATGGTTCCGACAGATGGCTCTGACTTTGGAAAAATCGCGATAGAATACGGTATCTACATTGCCAAGCGTTTCGATGCTCAACTTACCGGCATTCATGTCATGGATATCCGGCTGATACAGGGGCCCGTATTCACGGACATCTCAGGTTCCGTCGGCCTGCCGCCATACCAGGAATTTCTCCCCATGTTGCAGGACAGTCTTGAAGAAAGGGCAGAATCCATTTTACAGGCCTTTAGAACACAATGCGAAGAAGCGGGAGTACACACGGAAACAAAAAAAACCGTCGGTGTCATTGATGAGACGATAGTCGAAGAGGGAATAAATTTCGATTTGATTCTTCTCGCCCAGAGGGGTGAACATTTTCACTTAGGAGGCGCTCTTCTCGGATCAACGGCAGAATCAGTCGTACGTAAATCACGAAGGCCGGTCATGGTGACACCGGCAACGTTCCAGGAAATTGAAAGCATGGGTTTGGCATACGACGGCAGCGGTCCCGCTGACAACGCCTTACAACTTGTCGTGGAGCTGTATGAGCAGACCGCGTGGCCCCTCACTGTGATTATTATTACTGACGATCACAGCGTCGGCGCAAGTCTCGATCAAAAAATAGAGGATTTTCTCGAACCGTATAAAATCGACAGCACCACCATTATTCTCCGGGGAAAAGAAGAGCGTGAAATTATCAAATTCATCAAGGAAGGGTCTGTGGAACTAATGGTCATGGGGGCCTATGGACATAACCGGCTCAGGGAATTGATCCTCGGCAGCACCACATCATACGTCATACGCAAGAGCACAATCCCCGTATTGCTTTCCCGTTAATTCTGAGTATTCGGTAACGGCAAGAATCCCTCATATCTGTTTCTGCCCCTGTCTTTCGCGACATACAATGCGATGTCCGCGTTTTTTATCAAGCTGTCCCCATCTTCACCGTTTTCCGGATAGAGCGCGAACCCAATACTGGTGGTGACATGAAGTTCGTGTCCATCAACGTCAACGGGCTCCGTAAATAATGCCAGTATTCTTTCTGCAACGAGTATGACATCATCGGCACGGCTTATTTCGGGCAATAACAGCATGAATTCATCACCGCCAATTCTTGCTACCGTATCTTCCTTACGGAGCATTTTCGTCAAGCGCTCTCCCACTACCCGAAGCAGACGGTCTCCGACAGGATGTCCAAGAGTATCGTTAATATGCTTGAATTTATCCAGATCAAGTATCATCACGCCTAATTTTTTCCTGTTCCGCCTGACATGAGCCAGGGCCATGGTGAGACGGTCACTAAACAATCTGCGGTTGGGTAGACCGGTCAACCCGTCATGAAAGGCCAACCATTTCACAGTCTCTTCCATCTGCTTCCGTTCACTGACGTCACGGATGGACTCAATGGCGCCGACAACATTACCCTTGCTGTCATACAAAGGTCTCGCGATTCCCCATAATGCGCGAGGGTTCCCTCCCCTGAGGGGTACAGACGCTTCGGCGATAAGGGCTTCACCCTCTTTTGTAACGTGGGAATATTTTTCTTTGATCTCTTTGTCGGATAAAAATACAAGGTCAATCAATACGGGTTTCCGCATACCATAAAATGGCAGAGCATACTCATAATTCCCCCTTCCTACCATGTCTGGGGCCTTGATGCCTGTCATCTCTTCTATCGCCCGGTTCCAGGCAATAACCCTTCTCTCCCGATCAATGGCATAGGTCGCATCTGGTAAAAAATCAATGATATCATACAGGCGTTGTTCTGACTCACGCAACGCTTCCCCTGCCAATTTGAGTTTGGTAACATCTAAAGCATTACCGAGAATAGCCCGCTTCCCTTTATATTGTACGGGGGTAACCGTCTGGGAAACCCATCTTACCTCTTTCACCTTGGTTATAATCCTGAAATCAAAGGCCTGGTTGCTTTTCCCCGCCAGCATTTCCCGACTCTTTATCCTGACCATCTCTTTATCTTCAGGGTGAACAATTATATCCGCACCCTGTCCTATCAACTCTGCAGCACTATACCCCGCATACGCTATGGCGCTGGTATTGATGAAAATAAATTTCCCGTTCTGGATAATGAAAACGCCGGCGATGGAGTTTTCCGCGAGAGTTTTATAGAGTTCCTCTACCTGCCTGTGTTCGGTAACATCACGAACGATGCCGCGAAATCCGATGGGTTTTCCTGTTAAATCCCTTATAAGAGACGCGGAAGCCTCAACGTTCCTTCTTGATCCATCTTTCCTTATGATTTCACCATCAATCCATGTGAGCGGTATTCCCGTGGTATATACTTTGTTGAAATATTTATAGGCTTTTTGTGCAATTTCCTCATCAGCAAGCTTGATGACATTCATATCCATAAATTCATCCCGGGAATATCCATAAATCTTCCGGCAGGCTTCATTGAAGAATGTAATGTGCCCTGAGAGATCCAGTTCATAATAACCGTCCTCGATGTTCTCAAGTATCGACCGATATTTTTCCTCACTCTGTTTAAGCTCAGTGATATCCTTGGAAGCCACTGAAACAGCGGTTACGTTCCCACCATACCCCTCTTCCTTTACCGGATTAAATGTACGGAGAAAATATCTGCCGTCTTTTTCACTTTTGAATTCATGCTGTAAAAACTTTCCTGTAGTGAAGACTTCTTCTATGCGTTTTGCAAACTCATCACTCTGTTCCCTCGGATGATAATCGCTGTAAGGTCTCCCGATGACCTCATCTCTCGACAGTCTCAGTCTTTCCAGGTGATTATCGTTCAAAAAGATATACTTGCAATTCCGGTCCACCAGATACAGAGAATCACTCGTTGATTCTACAAGGGAGAGATAGACGTTCTTCTCCTGAGTGTGCACGGATGCATTATCCGCGTTCTTGTCGCCGCCTGTATTGTGCGAACTTTTTTTGCTGCCCTTTCTCATGGTTCACGATTCCCTTTCATCACAGGCTTCCTCACCATCACAACAGCTGTTCGATCTTTTCACGTAAGTCTTTCAGAACATCATACCTGGTCAGGTCATAATAAATCGGTGTGATGGAAATCAATCCTTTGCTGAGCGCGCAGGCATCAGAATCTATTTCCTCATATTCAGAAAGTCTTGTCTCACCAGCCAGCCAGTAGTAAATATTATCCCGCGGGTCCACCCTCTTTTCAAAATTCTCTATCAGGCGCGCCCTACCCTGCTTTACAACGACAATACCCTTGATTTCATCCTCGGGAACGGCGGGAATATTGACATTAATGGCGACGTTTTTCATGGGATAGTCTTTTAACATAAATGCGGCCATCTTGCGGGCAAAGCGAGCGGCAAAGGAAAAATCCGGATCCCTGTGCGCGTCAAGAGAGAAAGCCATAGAAGGAACGCCCATAATAATACCCTCCGTTGCTGCCGACACGGTTCCCGAATAGAGTACATTAATTCCCACATTGGCGCCTAGATTTATCCCTGATACCACCAGATCAACCGGTTTTTCCGACAATTCCTTGATACCGATTTTTACACAATCTGCGGGAGTTCCTTTTACCGCGTAGCCAAGAAAGCTTCCATTTTTTTGCGCGCGCCTCACCATAAGAGGACGGAATAGTGTGATCGCATGCCCGACGGCGCTCTGTTCTACTTCGGGCGCCACAATCAAACAGTCCGCATCCTTCGAGAGTTCCTGATAGAGGGCGCTCAACCCTTTCGCATATATACCGTCATCATTCGTAAGAAGAAATCTCATGTTTGCCCTATCTGGCTCATTGTGTCGTGTGTGCAAGAATGAACCCACTATTTTATTTGTATGATTTGACCATCCTTTACCGTTAAAATCAACAGATCTTTATGCGCATCTCTCTTCCCTGAGAACGATGTAGTTCCCGTGACGCCACGGTAATTTTTCAACTTCAGCAGACTTTTCTTGAAGTGCTCCCTTGTTTCGACATCATTTTCCTCGACAATCTTTAGAATGATGCGTGCCGCATCATATACCAGAGCATTCACTACATCCGGTTCCCTGCCATAGTGCGTATAAAAGATATCGATAAAATCATTCGCCTCGGGATAAAAAGTATTCAGACAAAAACCATCCGCAAAGACGGCACCATCAACATGTCCACCCGCTGTTTTTATAAGATCCGCCGAATTCCATATGCTTGTACCCAGCAACTTCACGCCTTTTACATTATAATACGCCAACTGAGGAATTATCATACTTATTCTTGCAGGAGTATCGGGTATAAAAAGGGCGTCAAAGTCAACAACCGGTTTCTGTTCACTTTGAGATTTTTCAACCGCCTTCCTTCCTGTAGATATTCCCTTTGCATCGGTTATCGCTTTGATAACATCACCGAAATCTACTTGAGTTTTATCGTAAGATTTTGATTTTATGGCTTTGATTCTCTGGCGCAGAACCTCATACCTGAACAGTCTTTCCATCTCACGACCGTAATGATCGTCCGGGTAAAGGACCGCAAACCTGTTGAGATCCATTTCGTAAATGGCATATGCAACAAGCGCCCTGGTCTGCATCTCATTTGTCATGTAATTCCGGAATACGTAATCACCTGTATCAGTGATTCTTTCTTTCTGGGTAAGGGTAATAATAGGTATTTTTAACCTTTGCGCCTCTCCCGCAGCCGCGAGGGCTTCCGCACTTCCGAGAGGTCCGATGATGCAGAGCACCTTTTCCCGAGCGAGTTTCGACACTGCCGCCTTTGCGGCATCCGGTTCGCTCTTCGAATCTTCAATCACCAGTTTGTAGGGACTTTTTTTATATTTATCAAATATGCCGGCAGCGAGAATAATAGCCTCCAGGGCCTTGTTTCCAGCGGAGGCATATCGTCCTGTGAGAGGAAGGACACAACCAATGGCATAATAATCCACCTGATTAGAACCCACTGTGTTCTTTTTGTTCTGTGAAATGAATTGATCCGCAGCCACTGCGGCCGCCTTTTCACGCGCTTCACCGGGAGAGACGATGACGGCATCCCAAATAAGCAGCACGACAAAAATTGATAACAGCAATTTCTTGCAGCGCATCATGAGCGTCCTTGTTTCTACGAAACATCCAGAAATATATTTATGTCGTTCCGATATTTTCAAATCCTAATTTAAAGCAGACTCACCGTCAATATAAAAAAGCCCGGGTATCCATCATCATGAATCCCGGGCTTGTAACATTCTTAGCGACTTACTTTTTCACCTCTTCGAAGTCAGCGTCAACCACATCGTCATCCTTTTTCCCGGCTCCCGGCTGCTCTCCTTTCGGTCCACCCTGGGCACCTGCGCCCGCCTGTGAAGCGGAAGCCTTGGCATACATAGCTTCAGCAAGTTTATGAGAAACATTGGTAAGTTCTTCCTGTGTTCTCTTAATGGCATCGATATCATCGCCTTCAATGGCCTTTCTCACTTTTGCGATGGCGTCTTCAATCCGCGCCTTTTCCGACGCATCAATCTTCTCTCCATACTCCTTGATATTCTTCTCTACACTGTACGCCATGGAATCTGCCTGATTCCTGGTCTCTATGAGCTCCTTTTTTTTCTTATCTTCGTCTGCGTGAGCTTCCGCATCTCTCACCAGCTTCTGTATCTCCGCTTCCGACAGACCGCTTGAAGCAGTGATCTTGATGCTCTGTTCTTTCCCTGTTCCCAGATCCTTCGCGGCAACATGGACAATGCCATTGGCATCAATGTCGAAGGTCACCTCAATCTGCGGCATGCCGCGCGGCGCNNTCGGTCTGGTAAGCCAGGCTGTCGGCGACGTTACGAGTTTCGACCAGCTCGCGGCGGCGCTTGTCTTCGGCTTCGTGCTGTTGAGCCTCATGCACTTTGCGCTCAACCTCGTCCTTGCTCAGGTTCGTGGAGGCCGTGATGGTCACTTTCTGCTCTCTGCCGGTGGCCTTATCCTTGGCAGTCACGTTCAAGATACCGTTGGCATCAATGTCAAAGGTCACCTCAATCTGCGGTATACCTCGCTGAGCGGGAGGTATTCCCACCAGCTCGAATCTCCCCAGAGTCCTGTTGTCCGCTGCCATCGACCTTTCGCCCTGAAGAACATGGATGCTTACGGCAGGCTGATTATCCGCCGCTGTCGAAAAGATCTGGCTCTTCCGGGTGGGAATAGTCGTATTCTTCTCGATCAGTTTCGTCATGACACCACCCAGCGTCTCTATTCCTAAGGACAGGGGCGTTACATCAAGCAGAAGGACATCCTTCACGTCACCGGCCAGGACGCCTGCCTGGATGGCGGCGCCAATCGCAACCACTTCGTCCGGATTGACTCCTTTATGGGGTTCCTTGCCAAACAGTTCCTTCACCTTCTGCTGAACCCGGGGCATACGGGTCATTCCACCGACAAGAATCACCTCATCGATATCTTTGGGAGAAAGATTTGCGTCCTTGAGGGCGGTTCTGCATGGTTCTACCGTCTTTTCAATCAGATCCTCTACCAATGATTCCAGTTTGGCTCGTGTCAGTTTCATGGTTAAATGTTTGGGTCCTGACGCATCGGCAGTTATGAAAGGAAGGTTGATNNTCCGTTTCCATAACCGTGGAAAGTTCCATTTTTGCCTTCTCCGCCGCTTCCTTAATCCTCTGGAGGGCCATCCTGTCTTTCTTGAGATCAATCCCGTAATCATTCTTGAATTCCGTGGCAATATACTCAATCAGTCTCTGGTCAAAGTCTTCACCGCCCAAATGGGTATCTCCGTTCGTTGATTTGACCTCAAAAACACCTTCTCCCAACTCGAGAATGGATATATCGAATGTCCCGCCGCCGAGGTCAAATACGGCGATCTTTTCATCTTTCTTTTTATCGAGACCATAGGCCAGGGCTGCTGCCGTCGGTTCATTGATGATTCTGAGCACGTTCAATCCGGCAACTCTTCCTGCATCTTTTGTGGCCTGCCGCTGAGAGTCATTGAAGTACGCCGGAACCGTGATAACCGCATCGGTTATTTTCTCTCCAAGGTAATCTTCCGCAGTCTGTTTCATCTTCATGAGAACAAAAGATGAAATTTCCGCCGGACTATAGTTCCGTGCTTTTATCGTTACCTGAGCATCACCATTGGGCGCCTCCGTAATCCTGTAAGGACANNATTTTCGTATCGTACTGAACTTCTTTTGTGACAAATTTTCTCCCAATGAGTCTCTTGATAGCATACACGGTATTTTCCGGGTTGGTCACCGCCTGCCGCTTGGCAACCTGACCAACAAGCCTCTCTCCACTGTCCGTAAACGCTACCATGGAAGGTGTCGTTCTGCTCCCTTCCTGATTTGCTATGACAACGGGATCGCCTCCTTCCATAATAGCGACGCATGAATTCGTCGTTCCTAAATCAATCCCAATAATCTTCCCCATTTTCAAATATCCTCCTTAATATCTAATCTCCTGTTTTTTTATTCCTTGCAATAGTCCGTCTTCACTCGCTTACACACAGACACCTTGGCAGGCCTCAATAACCTCCCGTTGAGGATATATCCTCTCTCCAGCTCCTCAACAATTTTATTGTCATTATGGACGTCACTGTCGACCTGAAACATCGCCTCATGGACATTGGGGTCAAAGTCTTTATCAGCGCATTCGATCTTCTGGACACCATGTTTCTCAAGGGTACACAGGAGTTGATCCTGAAGCATTTTCAATCCCTCCTTAAATGCCTCAAAATCACCTGAGTTGCCCGTGTGCTGTAATGCCCTGTCCAGATTGTCTACGAGTGGCAAAATATCTTTAATTATATTTTCATTCCCATATTTTATAGAATCAGTCCTCTCTCTCAGTGCACGTTTTTTATAATTCTCCAGTTCGGCAACGGCGCGAACGTATTTGTCATAATTATCCGTAGCTTCCTTTTCCTTCTCCTGAAGTTTTGCCGACAGATCATCTTCACCACCCGCTTTTTGTTCTTTTTCCACCTTCTCTTCACTGCGCGGGGTTTCTTGTATTTCTTCCTTTTTTGTTTTTTTAACCATGCCGTGTCAATTTACCCTTTTAAGTTGATTTTATGTGATGTCTCCCATCTACGCCTATTTTCCATCGGGTCTTTGAAAAAGCTTAAAATCCACCATCTCACAGATTACATGCCCTAACGTAATGTGGACCTCCTGTATACGGGGCGTACTGTGCGAAGCAACATTAAGGGAGTAATCAACCATCTTCGCTATGTCACCTCCATCCCTCCCGGTCACTCCGATTGTAACCATCCCCATTTTCTTTGCCACCTCGAGAGCCTTAATGACGTTCCGGGATGAACCGCTGGTGCTTATCCCCCATGCCACGTCACCCGCCTGCCCGATGGCTCTGATCTGCTTGCTGAATATTTCAGNNTTTCAGAAAAATCATAATCGTTACCGATACTTGTAATTACAGATGTGTCGGTGCTCAGCGCAATTGCGGGAAGGGGGGGCCGTTCAATGATAAAGCGGTTCACGAATTCTGCCGCAAGATGCTGGGCATCCGCTGCGGACCCACCGTTTCCAAAGAGCAATATTTTGTTGCCTGCTTTCAAGGCCGCAGTTATTACTTCAACAACACTTACTATTCCGTCAAGATTTTCACCGACGAACGCCTCTTTAAGATTACTGCTTTCCTTGAATATCTTTACAATATAATCTTCCATAT
>JAFNGM010000108.1 GCA_017885225.1 Syntrophaceae bacterium
TGCTCAAATCAAAACTGCACAGGGCTTCAGTAACTGATGCGGATCTCCATTATGAGGGCAGTATCACGATTGATGAAACACTGATGAATGCCGCAAACATTTTGCCTTATGAAAAAGTAAACATCTATAATGTTTCTAATGGAGAGAGATTTTCCACATATTCAATAACAGGTGAACCGGATTCAGGAGTGATATGTCTTAACGGGGCTGCAGCCTGGAAAGCAAAAAAGGGAGATATAATAATTATTGCGAGCTATGTACTTATTGATGAAACGGATATAAAGAAGTGGCGTCCCCAATGCGTCTATCTGGATGATAAAAACAGGATTAAACAGAGAAAGTAGGAACTCATAGATTTACACGGCATCATTATAGCTTTTTAAACACATTTAAAGGGGCAGGGTATGAGATGACCTTGNNTTTTAAGGATATAAAGGGTGTTTCGTCGTTGAAGAAGAAGCTGAAGCAGATATTTTTTACAGGTCTCGCGGTTATCATTCCCATAGGATTAACACTTTATATCCTATTCTTTCTCATAGACATGATGGATGGTCTCCTGAAGATTATGCCCATCAAGTATCATCCCGATACGTTAATTGGCATGCACATCCCCGGCCTTGGAATTATTGTGACGCTGGTACTCATTTTCGTCTGTGGCCTTGTGACGACAAGTTACGTCGGCAAAAAAATTGTCAGGTCGGGTGAAGATCTCGTTGACAGGATCCCTTTTGTGAGGAGTATCTACCAGGCAACAAAGAGGCTTTCAGACAGCATGCTCACTGATCGGAGAAGCAGTTTCAAAAGGGTTGTTCTCGCAGAATTTCCCAGGAAGGGTATCTATACGATCGGTTTTGTAACAGGTGTCCCGCCAATAGAGATTCTTGAAAAGGCAGGGCAGAACTGTATCAGTGTTTTCTTGCCGACAACGCCCAACCCGACATCGGGATATTTAATTATTATTCCGGAGGATGAGTTAGTACCGATACATATGTCCGTTGAAGAAGCATTGACCTTNNCGGTATCATATCTCCGTCGGATTATGTGAAAAAGAAAAAAGTCACAGACCAGGGCAAATAAGATATGCCTAAAGTGGAGGAGCTGATGAAATATCTGAAACCTGTTAAGAATCTGCCTTATAAAATTGCAGACATAAATCTCGCGGATTGGGGAAGAAAGGAGATTGATCTTTCAGAGAATGAGATGCCGGGTCTCATGGCGATGAGAAAAAAATACGGGCCCAGGAAGCCTTTTAGAGGCCTTAAAATTATGGGCAGTTTGCATATGACCATTCAAACGGCCATGCTCATCGAGACGCTTAAAGAACTCGGCGCCGATCTCAGATGGGCGTCGTGCAACATTTTTTCAACCCAGGATCATGCCGCTGCGGCAATCGCGAAGGCGGGAACGGCCGCTGTGTTTGCCTGGAAAGGTGAGTCTCTCGAAGAATATTGGTGGTGCACGGAACAGGCTCTCACATGGCCTGACGGCTCCGGTCCGGATTTAATTGTTGATGATGGCGGTGATGCGACGCTCTATGTCCATCAGGGCGTGAAAGTTGAAAAAAATCCTTCCCTGCTCAATAAAAAGCATGATCATAAAGAATTCCAAATCATTATGGATCGCCTTGGACACTCTCTCAAACGCAATCCGAATCATTGGCATACCATAGCTTCCGCCATACGCGGCGTTTCAGAGGAAACGACAACGGGTGTTCACAGGCTTCACCAGATGGCCAGATCCGGGGAACTTTTGTTTCCCGCAATCAATGTGAATGACTCGGTGACCAAATCAAAATTTGATAATCTTTACGGTTGCCGGGAATCTCTCGCCGATGGGATAAAGCGGGCAACCGACGTTATGATCGCCGGAAAAATGGTGGTAATCTGCGGATACGGTGATGTAGGCAAAGGCTGTGCACAGTCTATGCGCGGTTTTGGCGCCCGCATCGTAGTCGCCGAGATAGATCCTATCTGCGCACTCCAGGCAGCCATGGAAGGATATGAGGTAAAAAAACTGGAAGATGTCGTTTCCGTCGCTGACATCTTTATTACGGCCACCGGCTGCTGCAACGTCATTGCAGGCAAACATATGGAAAAAATGAAGAATGAAGCCATCGTCTGCAACATTGGCCATTTCGACAGTGAGATTGATATGCGTTATCTTGAGACGACGAAAGGATGCCGGAAGGTGAACATAAAGCNNCGCAGGTAGATAAGTGGAGGCTCAAGTCAGGCAGGTCCATCATTGTCCTTGCGGAAGGTAGACTGGTTAACCTTGGATGTGCGACCGGACATCCAAGCTTCGTCATGAGTAACAGCTTTACGAACCAGTGTTTGGCACAGCTTGAACTTGCGGCGGGAAACTACACGCCCGGCGTGTATACATTGCCGAAAAAGCTCGATGAGGAGGTGGCAAGACTNNCGGAATATTATCGATATTAAGGTAAGGTACAGGGTTCAAGAAAAAAAAGTAAATGAGACTTGATCTATTGGGAAAGGTAAGATGCAATGATTGATCTTCACACTCATTCACTATTCAGTGACGGAGAATTGATTCCCTCTGAACTTGTAAGAAGGGCAAAAGTTGCAGGATACCGCGCTATTGCCATAACTGATCATACGGATCATTCCAATATTGATATCATCATTCCCGCTCTCTTGAAGGTGTGCAGTAAATTATCAGACGCTTATTCTATCCGGGTGCTTCCCGGCATTGAGCTGACCCATGTTCCTCCCGAGTACATTGAAGAACTGGCGATAGACGCGCGAAACCTCGGGGCAAAAATCATTGTCGTCCACGGTGAAACAATTGCAGAGCCCGTAATTTCCGGGACTAACCTGGCCGCGCTTAAAGCCCCCATTGATATACTTGCCCATCCCGGACTGCTTACGGAAGTAGAAGCCCGCCTGGCCGCGCTGAATTCCATATATCTTGAAATCACTACCCGGAAAGGCCACAGTCTCACCAACGGCCATGTTGTCAGGGTGGCGCGGATCGCAAAGGCCGCCCTTGTGTTAAATACGGATAGTCACTCTCCGCAGGATCTCACCAGTAAGGAATCGGCAATGCGTATTGCACTTGGCGCGGGTATGACGGAAGAAGAGGCATCAGAGGTGTTCAGAAATTCGGAGACCATCGTCTCGAAATATTTCTGATCTTGCAATACGAGATATCACTGCATTGGTCCTCAGAAAATCACTGACCGCTTTCCTTATTATTCTCACGAATATCATCATTTCTCTTCATACCATGGTGACGAATGAACTTCTATACTTGTTATCGCAATGAAACCAATGTCTATAGTTCGCGAAAGCTCTATATTCTGAATGGAAAATTTTTTAATTTTTAGCTTGATTATATCAATATATGGTAGTACTATAAAATCCTACCCCAATATATTGCGTATAATTGTCTGAATCGATACATCTTTTATTATCGCACAAAGAGAGGGATTCTCATGCCTGAAAAGATAAAAAAGAGGGATGGCCGTTTAGTTAAGTTTAATGCGGAGAAGATCACCAATGCGATAGCGAAGGCTGGAGCTGCGACGGGTGAGTTTGATGCAATGAACGCGAAAAAACTCACGATAAAAGTGCTCAATTTAGCGGAGAAGCTGTTCGATAACAAGGTAATGACGGTGGAAGAAATACAGGATATTGTTGAAGAAGTGCTTTTATCAAGTCCATACCGCCGCACCGCAAGAGCATATATTATTTATCGAGAGCAGCACGCCAGATTAAGGGAAATAACCAATAAAATGGAGGTTGACTTAGTCGATCAATACCTTAAGAAAAAAGACTGGAAAGTAAATGAAAACAGTAATATGGACTATTCTTTGCAAGGCTTGAACAATTATATATCCTCCGAAGTCAGTAAGGTCTACTGGTTGAATGAAATTTACTCACCTGAAATCAAAAAAGCTCACACGGACGGCGATTTCCACATTCATGATTTGAGCCTTCTGTCCGTATATTGTGTAGGATGGGACTTATATGATCTTCTTTTAGAGGGTTTTCGGGGTGTTTCCGGAAAAGTGGAAAGCAGACCGGCAAAGCATCTTCGCAGCGCTCTGGGACAGGTTGTCAATTTCTTTTATACTTTACAAGGAGAGGCAGCGGGTGCGCAGGCGTTCTCTAATTTCGATACCCTCATGGCACCATATATCAGGTACGATGGCCTTAATTATACCGATATCAAACAGGCCTTGCAGGAATTTATTTTTAATATCAATGTTCCGACACGGGTAGGTTTTCAGACGCCCTTTACCAACGTAACTTTGGATGTCACCGTTCCAAAGTATTACAAGGATCAGAATATCATTATCGGTGGTAAGCCACAGAAAGAAACGTATGGGGATTTTCAGGAAGAAATGAACTTATTCAACAAAGCCTTTCTTCAGGTTATGGCTGAGGGAGATGCCAGAGGCAGAGTCTTCACCTTTCCCATACCCACGTACAACATAACAAAGGATTTTAATTGGGAAGACAGCAATCTCGATGATTTGTGGGGCATGACGGCAAAGTACGGTGTGCCGTATTTTTCAAATTTTATCAAGTCCGATATGAATCCGGAAGATGCAAGGAGCATGTGCTGCAGGCTTCGCATTGACAACAGGGAGTTAGAGAAGAGGGGAGGGGGGCTTTTCGGTTCAAATCCATTAACGGGTTCAATTGGTGTGATTACGATTAATATGCCGAGGATTGGTTATCTTTCAAAGACGGAAGATGAATTCATAGAGCGTCTCCAGAGGCTGATGACAATTGCCAAGGAAAGTTTGGAAACGAAGAGAAAGGTTCTGGAAAAATTCACGGACGGTAATCTCTACCCTTATACAAAATATTACCTGAGAAATATTAAGAAGAGATTTAATGAATACTGGAAAAATCATTTTTCAACCATAGGACTCGTGGGAATGAATGAGGCATGCCTCAACTTTTTTGGAAGGAACATAGCGACCGAGGAAGGACAAAAATTCACACTGAAAATGTTGGATTTTATGAGAAAGACATTATTGGAGTTTCAAAAAGAGACCGGGAACAACTATAATCTTGAATCTACTCCCGCGGAAGGGACATCGTACCGTCTGGCAAAAATCGATAAAACCAGGTATCCGGACATAGTCTGCGCCAATGATAATGGTTCAAAAAGCAAGGGGGAACCATTTTACACTAATTCAACTCAGCTGCCGGTTAATTATACTGACGATATTTTTGAGGCCCTTGATCTGCAGGATGAAATCCAGTCAAAGTACACAGGCGGAACAGTGTTCCATACGTATGCAGGCGAAAGAATTCAAAATCCAGCCGCGGTAAAAAAACTTGTACATAAAATATGCACGAAGTACCATTTACCCTACCTTACGTTCACGCCCACCTTTAGTGTGTGCCCATCTCATGGATATTTAAACGGAGAACAGGAAAAATGTCCGACCTGTATGGAGCCATGTGAAATATATTCACGCGTTGTCGGTTATCTGCGTCCTGTCAAGCAATGGAATCTAGGGAAACAGGAGGAATTTAGAGAAAGGAGGGTTTTTAATTTTTAAAAAATGAAGATTGGCGCCTTGCAGAAGGTATCATTGATAGACTATCCCGGGGAAATATGCGCCATTGTATTTACTCAGGGTTGTAATTTCAGGTGCCCTTATTGCCATAATCCGGAATTGGTAAATCCTGAAATGTATGCTGAATGTCTGACGGAGGAGACAATATTCTCTTTCTTAGCAAAGCGAAGAGGGAAGATAGATGCAGTGGCCATTACCGGAGGTGAGCCCACCATTCAAAATAGCTTGATCGACTTTGTAACGCGTGTCAGAAAAACAGGGTATTTAATTAAAGTCGATACAAACGGTTCTCACCCGGAAGTAATAGAGAAACTCATCAGCATGAAACTGCTGGATTATATCGCCATGGATATAAAAGCACCAGCGGGTAAGTTCAAGAATCTCACTAAATCAGACATCAGCTACCATAAAATCACGCAGACTATAGAATTGATCATGAAATCAGGAATACCTTATGAATTCCGAACCACCGTCTTGAAGAGACTCCTTGATGAGAGTGACATTGTAAATATTGCTCATTCAATAAAGAATGCAAGACTTTATATTTTACAGCAATTTATTCCGTCCAAGGTTCTCGATCGAGAATTGATGCATTATGAATCATATTCACGAGTGGAACTGGAATCCTTGAGAAAAAAAATCACGAAGAGTGTATCAAATATTCTTATACGATAAAGTAACAAACCAAATACCGTAATTGAGGATATCATTGGATGGATGAAGATAAGGCAAAAATTCCCATACCCCATTATACCGATAACGATCAAATAAATCAGCTCCTGGGCAGACTGGTATCTGAAGTGAAGGGATTCACCGAAAACCAGTTGGATCAAATCAGGCGTTTAAATCAGATAGGGAAAGCTCTTTCAGCTGAAAGAAATCTGGACAAGCTTTTGGAAATGATTGTTGATGAAGCGAGGGGGTTTACGAATGCGGACGGTGGCACTCTTTATATAATGTCAGATGATGAAAAAGAACTCCACTTTGCCATAGTTCAGAATACTTCTTTAAATATCCGCATGGGGGGAACGGGCGGAAAAATTACCTGGCCGCCGGTAACACTGAGGAATCCTGACGGGAATCACAATTATGCGAATGTGTCCGCGTATTCCGCAATTACGGGCGAGGTGGTGAATATTTCCGACGTCTATAATGCTGAAGGGTTTAATTTTGAGGGTACAAGGAAATTCGATGCAGAAACGGGATATCGCTCAATGTCCATGCTTGTTGTGCCCATGCGGAATCATGAAAATGATATTATTGGTGTTCTGCAATTACTGAATGCGAACAAGGAAATGACGGATGAAGTCATTTCCTTTTCCATAGAAAATCAAAAAATGACGGAATCCCTTGCTTCTCAGGCAGCGGTAGCCATCTCCAATAATCGCCTTATCCATGATCTTGAACATCTTTTGGAGTCTTTTATCAAAACAATTGCAACTGCCATAGACGAAAAGTCGCCATATACGGGCGGCCATGTCCGCAGGGTTTCAGAGCTTACGATGAGTATTGCAGAAAAAATAAATGAGGCTAAAGAAGGGACATATGCCGGCATCCATTTTGATGAAGACAAGTTGAAAGAACTTCGCATATCGGCCTGGCTTCATGATGTTGGTAAAATAACGACCCCGGAGTTCATTATCGATAAGGCAAAAAAACTTGAAACCATTTACGACCGCATGGAAACTGTAAAAGAGCGTTTTGAGATTCTTAAAAGGGATCTTCATATCGAAGCGCTCAAGAAAGATCATGTGAAAGGAAAGAAAAACACCAAGAAAAAAGGAATTGATATCCATGATGAATACGCAAAGGAAATGGAATCTGAGTGTAGATTTCTCGAGGATATCAATACCGGAAGCACATTTATGGATGAAAAGAAGATGAGCCGACTGCATGGTATCGCCGCAAAACGCTGGAACTCAGATGGAATATTGCGAAATCTTCTCAATGACGATGAGCTTTACAATTTAAGCATTCCCCAGGGGACTCTTACAAAAGAGGAAAAAGAAATAATTAAAAATCATGTGACCATAACCCATAAGATGCTCTCTCAGCTTCCTTTCCCGAAGAAGTTAAAAAATGTTGCACACTACGCTTCTGCGCATCACGAAAAGCTGGATGGAGAGGGCTATCCCTTGGGTTTAAAAAACAGTGAAATTCCACTCCAGGCCCGCATTATCGCATTGGCGGACATCTTCGACGCATTAACTGCAAAGGATAGACCATATAAGAAGGAGAAAACATTGTCGGAGGCCATAACGATAATGAATTCTATGGTCAAAGAAGATTTTATCGACGCAAATCTTTTCGAATTGTTTATTAAAGAAAGAATTTATCTCGACTACGCAAAGAGAGAATTGACACCACACCAGATTGATATGACCTGATAAAAAAGAGTGATTTCTTACCTTTTAACGAATTTTATCTCTTTTTCAATTTCCTCATATTTCTCGCTATATTGGGGAAAATATTTCAACGCTTCCTTGAAATGATACAGGGCGCTTTCCCGTTTATTTTTCTTCTTGAAATAAAGACCAAAATGGTAATGTGAAGCGCCTGGGTTGTGAGTTTTTCCATACGCAATCGCGATACTATAGTATACATCTGCATCATCGATACGTTTATTTTCCAATTTCTTGTAGATGCTCAGGGCGGTGGCATAATCACCCAATTGTTCATAGGATCTTCCCAGATAAAGATAAGCATCCGTATTGTTTCCGCTAAGGGCTACGGCCCTTTGCAGGCAATCAATGGCTTCGGATGTCTGCCCAAGTTTAAAGTATACAATACCAAGATCTCTCACGACATCTTCGTCATTGGGTGACAGACTCAATGCCCTGCGGAAGTTTTCGATTGATTCAGGATATCTCCCGAGCCTTTCCTGAATCACCGCTATGCCATAAAGAGCATCGACATCGTTTTGGTTTTTTTGCAGTTCTTTTTGAAAATGTTTCAGGCTGGAATCAAGGTTTTTCTCCCCGAACATAAGAGTTGTTTGTGTCCTTTTTAAAGTACCGATAATATTTTCCGCACCCCTATGAATATAGGTGGTCTGCAACAAAGCATCTAAGTAGGAGATTCTTTCATCAGTGCCTGGATGGGTGAGAAAGTATGAGGGAATGGTATTAGAATAAAATTCATACCTTCTCATGGTCTTTAAGAAATCTAGCATCGCTTTGCCGTCATAGCCGGCGCTGACAAGGTAGTACATACCTAACCTGTCAGCCTCTTCCTCATGTTCACGACTATATTTCAAATTTAAGGTTGTGGCGGTGGCCAGTGAAAAGCTGGTTGCGGCTGCCGTAAGTTGGCCGCCTCCGCCGAGAAACGCGCCGGCGAGAATCGCCGCAAGTGTTGCAATACCAATCTTTTGTGATCTTTCTATGATGCTTGCAATATGCCTGGCATTGACATGGGCTATTTCATGCGCAAGGACAGCGGCAAGTTCACTTTCCTTCTCAACGAGGGTAATCAGTCCTCTGTTTACATACACATAGCCGCCAGGAGTTGCAAAGGCATTTATGGCAGAGTCTTTAATAACGGAGAAGTGAAACTCAAAAGGAGCCTTTTCACTTTGAGCAAGGACTGTGCTGCCGACTCTGTTAACATATTCGTGGATCTTCTGGTCATGGATTAAAACATTACTCTTATCGAGTTTTTCATAGAATTCTTTTCCAAGCTTTTTTTCATCGTCGATCGTAAATGATGCATGCGCAGCTCCCGATGCATAGAGCGATAGACAAAGGATTATGACGAAGGAAATATGGTGCGCTCTTTCTTTGAACACATCGAATCGCTTCAAATATTAACCTCTTCGTAAGAAATATGTAATATGAGATAATATATATCTTATGGCAGCCATAATCAAGGTTTCGTTGCCATCTTTTTCTGTAACGCAGCGTATCCGCGATCATCCCATAGAGTTACATTGAAGCATTTATTCGGAGTGACGGAAGTTGGTTTATTATTGTGAATGGTTCACCAATATGTTATAGTGCAAAATCAAGAAGTTAGTGATGTTTAAAAACTTGTTGAACAGTTACGCAAGACGCAGGGATCAAAGAATGAAAAGGGGGTTAATAATAACTGTCGACGGTCCTGCCGGTGCCGGAAAAAGTACGGTAAGTAAAATGCTTGCCCAGCTGCTGTCGTATATTTATTTGGACACGGGTGCGCTCTATAGGGCAGTTGCCTATAAGTTTTTAATCGACAATACAGCGCCGGATGATGAAAAGGCGCTTTCAGAATTATTAATGCGTATGAGTATCTCTCTTAAAAATAAGCACGGCACCTTGAATGTATTTGTGAATGGTGAAAATGTGACGGATAAAATCAGGAATGAAAAAATAGGTCTCCTTGCGTCAAGAATTTCCGCCATCGCATTAGTAAGGGCGAGCCTATTGTCAATACAGCGGAATGTCGGAAAAAGAGGCGGTATCGTTGCTGAAGGAAGAGACATGGGTACGGTGGTCTTTCCTGACGCCGATTACAAATTTTATCTGGAAGCAAGCGTGGATGTCAGAGCAAGAAGGCGTTATAATGAACTATGCATGCGCGGGAGCAACGTCGATTATGACGAGGTTGAAAGGGACTTGATTGTGAGGGATAGGCAGGATCGAGAAAGAGAAATAGCCCCTTTAAAAGCATTTGATGGGGCAACTATTATCGATTCAACACATATGACGATATCCGAAGTGGTCGAAAAAATGATGTCACTGATTGGAGTCAGGAAGTAGTGAATGAAGAAGGTAGGGCGCTGCGACGTTATTTGTATTTGAATTAGCTTGAAATTTCACAACCAGTGTGTTACGTGTTTGTGGTTAAAAAATCATATTCTATAAAATTCAGGGGGGTAAAGGTTTAATGGTTAACGGTAACAACTTAATTTCTGAAGAACATTTCAATGGTGAGCGTGAAAATGTAAATTCTCCTGTGGAAGATTTAACCGGTAAAAAGACTGCGGGTAGAGAAGAAGATATAGGTTTTAAAGAACTGTACGAACAGAGCTTGCAGAGCGTGCAGCTTGGTGCAATTGTAACCGGGAAAGTAGTCCAGATAAACAATGATGTGGTCATGGTTGATGTGGGATGGAAGACGGAAGGCTATATTCCTGCCAGAGAATTGAAAGATAGTGAAGGGAACGTTTCCCTCGCCGTTGGAGATGAAGTAGAAGTTTTAGTTGACAGAAGGGATTCAGATGGGAATCTGGTCCTGTCGAGAGACAAAGCCGTAAAAATTAAAATATGGGATGATGTAAAAAATGCCTGCGAGCACAATATTCCTATCAAAGGAACAATTGTGGAAAGAGTGAAAGGCGGGCTTTCCGTTGATATCGGCATTCCAACCTTTCTTCCCGGTTCTCAGGTTGATATCCGTCCGGTCAGGGACCTTGACAAATATGTCGGACAGACCTTGATGTTCAATGTTCTCAAGTATGACAGAAAAAGGAATAATGTCGTTCTCTCGAGGAGGTCAATATTAGAACAGGAAAGGATATCGTCAAAAAAAGAAACTCTTGAGAACATAGAAGAGGGAAAGGTATTGGAAGGGGTAATAAAAAATATAACCGACTATGGGCTTTTCATTGATCTTGGCGGAATTGATGGTCTTCTGCACGTAACGGACATATCATGGGGAAGAATTACCCGTCCATCTGATACCTTTTCCAAGGGAGATAAAATTAAAGTAAAAGTTTTGTCTTTTGATAGGGAGAAAGAGCGGGTCTCTTTAGGTCTTAAACAAACGACGGATAATCCTTGGGAGAATATTTCCGAGAAATACCCTGTAGGATCAATCGTTGAGGGTAAGGTTGTCAATCTGACGGATTACGGAGTCTTTGTTGAACTTGAACCGGGTGTGGAAGGTCTCGTCCATATTACGGAGATGTTCTGGACACGAGAAATCAAGCATCCTTCCAAAGTTTTGATGGTAGGTGAGGATGTAAAAGTAATGGTGTTGGATGTAAATTCCGAGGCAAAACGCATTTCTCTCGGATTGAAGCAAACAACGGAAAATCCTTGGGAGGCTCTGAAGCAGAAATATCCGGAGGGGAGTATTGTCAAAGGCGTAATAAGAAATATTACGAATTTCGGTTTTTTCGTCGGTATTGAAGAGGGCATAGACGGCCTCGTTCATGTATCCGATATTTCATGGAAACAAAACATAAAACATCCTTCTGAGTTATATAAAAAAGGCCAGGAAGTTGAGGCAATGGTTCTCAACATTGATGTAGAAAACGAAAAATTTTCTCTAGGAATTAAACAGGTGGATAAGAATCCCTGGGATGAGAAGAATTTTTTATACGCCCCCGGATCAGTCATTAAGGGAAAGGTGACTAACGTTACTGATTTTGGGATTTTTGTAGAGCTGGAAGAAGGTGTGGAAGGTCTTGTTCATATTTCGGAATTAAGTCAAAAAAGAGTGAAAGCGGCGTCGGAATTATATGCCGTTGGTGATATAGTGTCCGCAGTCGTGAAAAGCGTAGATTTACAGAACAGAAGAATAAGATTGAGCATAAAGGATTATGAAACAGCATCTGAAGGCTATTCGGTCAATCAATATATCAACAACAAGGAAAATGTTGGTTCAAATCTGGGAAAAGTCATGGCTGAAGTAAAAATAGCGGAATCTGAAAAGGGAGACGATAGCAAGCCATGAGAAAACACCCTGTCATATTCGGGATATTTCTCTTAATTTGTGTTGGATGTGTATTTTTTGCTCTTGTGTACGTTTTGGGATCAGCGAGAGAAGATAAGCCCTCGTTTGCGCTTAATAATAAAGTGGGGGTTGTAAAAATCGAGGGGTTTATCGGTGACGCGCACGACGTTGTCGAACAATTAAATCAGTTTGCAAAAGACGATAACGTAAAAGCGATTATTCTCAGGATCGATTCACCGGGCGGAGGTGTTGCGCCTTCGCAAGAGATCCATTCTGCCATAGTTGACGTAAAGAAGAACAAGAAAGTTGTAGCCTCTATGGGGGCTATCGCAGCATCAGGCGGCTATATGATTGCATGTGCGGCTGATAAGATCGTAGCCAATCCTGGTACCGTTACAGGGAGCATTTCTGCGATTATGCACTTTGCCAATGCTGAGGAACTTTTAAAAAAGGTAGGATTAAAATCATCCGTCGTAAAAAGCGGAAAGTTTAAAGATATTGGATCACCCGTAAGGGAAATGACGAGTGAAGAAAAAGAATTACTACAGGAATTAGTTGATGACATATACGATCAGTTTCTTGACATGGTAGCACAAAGCAGAAATATTCCCAAAAAAAACCTCGAGAATATCGCAGATGGGAGAGTTTTCACTGGAAGACAGGCTTTTAAATTGGGATTGGTAGATTATCTGGGCGATATGGGTTATGCGGTAACACTCGCCGGCGAAATGTCAGGAATTAAGGGAAAGCCGGAGGTGCTGTATCCAAAGAAAAAGGGATCTAAATTCTGGGATTATATATTCCGGGAAATGTTCACAGCGTTGGATGAGCATATGCGAGGCAAAATCGGGCAATTCAACGGTTTTATGTATCTTTCGCCAATTATAAAGTAAGCATTAGAGTATATTCGAATGACGAAAAAGGAGTTGATCAAAAGGGTTCATGAAAGGATAGAAGATTATCCTGCAAAGGATGTGTCCTATGCAATTCACGTGATTTTCGATGCAATGGCGAGAGCGTTAAAAAAAGGTGAACGGATAGAACTAAGAGGTTTCGGCAACTTTACAATCAGGCGCCGGCGGCCGATCTTGGGAAGAAATCCTAGAACTACTGATATAGTTCATGTACCGGAAAGGAAAATACCGTTTTTTAAGGTGGGAAAAGAACTCAAGGACATGATAAATAGTTCCGGGGACATGTAAATTTAGGAGAACTCTCTTTCACTGTCCGGTGAAGCAAAATCCCTGAGTTGTTCTCTTCTCTTTTTATGCTGTAACTTCTTTAATGCTTTTGCTTCGATCTGTCTTATTCTCTCGCGGGTTACCCCCATCATTTCCCCAACTTCTTCAAGAGTAAAAGGTCCGTAATTGCAGGCGACCCATGTACAATTTAAAAAAGATTCATTTTTAAGTCGCCATTCACAGGTAGTATCCTGGCATACTTCCGCTATTAAATGCCCCTTTTTTTTGCATCTGTATGTGTTGATCAATTCACTCAACCCCTTTCTCCAACGTCATGCGTGGGCATTTCAGCTGAAAAAAGATGACGCAATGGTCATCACAAAAACAAATTATTAAATTTAACTTCTTATTATATTCTTTTTTAATGTAATTGTCAATAACAAACGTTAAATGTAGCAGAATGTCAGGCGCTTATTTCTTCACGGACTTTCCCTGGTAACTGTACGACTTTTAAGACGTGTAATGCGGTGTTCAAGGGCGTTTCTTTCAGAAATTGTTTTGAAAGACGGATGATTCAGCGCTTCATTGACGATCTCAATAGCTTTTTGCATATCGTGTTTTTTGTGCTCGAAAAACTTTGCCTTCTCTATAGTCGCGAAATAATTGCCGTGATCATCACGAAGCATCAAATCCCATATTCGAAGGGCATCATTCCAGAGACCCGATCGTTTGTAAATCAGGGACAGAGTTCTTCTGGCCTCGAGGGCAACATGAAGACATTCTGCCTCTGTTATAAACTCAAGAATGTTTTTCGCTCCCGATGCATCTCTGCGAGCCAGCAAAAGCTTTGCCGCAGCTAAGAGATCTTCATGTTCGTACGCTGAAATATCCCGACTATGATTCAGCATATCGGCAAGGTGCACCGAAAGCGTTGCCATGGATATGATATCAAGGCGGTTGTGTTCAAAGATTTCTGTTAAAAGGCGCGCATCACGGTTTCTCAGCCAATCGAAATAGCGTTGAGGTATTTCATTTCCCGGGATATCACCCCGGCGGAGCACGCCGAGAATCTCCTTTTCCATGGTGATCAGGCGGTTATTCTCAAGACGATGCCCGAGAAGGCGACGTGCCGGGTGCAGCAAATCAAGATGGGGCATGGTTGCAAGCGTGTCAGGGAGGCGGTTGAGGATAAAACGGGTGGATAAGAGACCGACATCGAATGCCTTGCCATTGTAGCTCACGATAAAACGCTTCTCTCCGGCAAGATCGAGCAGAAAACGCAGAGAGGCGCGTTCCTCGGAAAAGTCGCGAGAGAATATCTGCGTTGTGTAGAATGTGTCATTATCAAACCAGCCAAGACCGATGAGAAAGGCAAAGGTGCCCGTGCCTCCAGTCAATCCCGTAGTCTCCGTATCGAGATACAGAGCGTCTTCGCAATGCAAGAAAGCCATATCCGGATTATTTGCCAATAACGCGACGGCATTCATATCGATGGCAGAAATTTCACCGATACGCCGCGAACCATGCTTTGCGGAACCGTGAAAATATCCATTTGAGATGAAAAATTTACCGTGGGTGTTCTGCATCTCTTCCCCCATCATCATATCTTTGAGGGATACGGAACCCGCATGTCGAGTGAAGACAGGCTTATCAGAAGCAGACGGTCTACGCGAGGTAATGGCTTCTATGCGCCGGCGCAGTTCACTGATCTCATCCGCTCTTGATGATTTTTTTTGTTTGACTGAATCTTCACCGGTCAGGCGTTGCAGACGTTTGATGGTGTTCATGGCGTACCAGTTATCAAATCAAGAATAGCCAAAACGGATTCTTTTGCCACAGGGCCGACTTCAAGAGTCGGTCCTACACAACTCGGGCAGCCATGGCTGCACGGACAGCTGCGAATCAAGCTCAATGCAGAAGCTATTAAGCGATCATGCTCTGCATATAAAAGATCAGAAAAACCGATTCCTCCGGGATAGGCATCAAAGATAAAAACAGTCGGGTCAAAAGCATCCACCATAACTCCACCGGTACTCTTTGCATTGTGGGAAGACGAGATGATGAAGCGCGCATCGGCCCCATGACGGACAAACCACTCACCGCTCTTGTCGCCGATACACCTGTCTACATCATGCACATCGGCCATGAGCAGCATCGATGCCAGGTGATGCAGGCTATAGGCGAGGCCGGAAAGGCCGTCGATAATTTCCGACTGCGTGAAAGGCAATCGGCTGAGCAGATCCCTGGGGATAGTAAACCAGTAGCTCGTCGTGTGCATATCTTTCTCAGGCAGCGTCACATCGCCGTACCCAAGGTTCTCAGAGGAGTAAAATTTTATCTTTTTATACCCAATAACCTTGCGCACAACCTGTACTTCGCCGTGCTCGATAATTATTTTTTGACGGTGTTTATTCCCGAAGCTGTCTATGACTCTTACGTTGGTATAGGTCATGGCATCGGTAAAATAATCCACGTCGACCTTGTGCACGTAAGCAGTATTGCGCTCGAGATCGAGCTTGTCCACGTAGTACTGCTGAGATTCAACCATATAAATGGCATCATCGTGAACCGTGGAAAAGGCACTGTCCCAATCCACCTCGGCGATGACGTTGTGCGAGCCTGTTTCTGTTGTATCTACGACGACAACATTCTCGGGATTAATGCTGCGCAAGCTTACCTCATCGGCAGGATAGCTTTCCGCCGTCCAGTGCCACCTGTCATCGACCTTGTGGAGGACGCCCTTTTCTTCCAGATAATTGAGGAGTTCTTCAAGGTTTTCTGTTCCGAATCGTTCTCCTTTTTCGAAAGGCAGCTCAAAGGCTGCACTCTTCAGGTGATGCAGCAGGATAAGCAGATTATCGGGATTGACGCGACAGTGTTCCGGTGAGCGTGAAAAAAAGTACGCAGGATTCTCCGCAATAAACTGATCCATGGGGTTGCTGCGGGCAATGAGAACGGCCAGACTGTGTCCCAGTCTCCTGCCCGCCCTGCCTGCCTGCTGCCAGGTACTCGCGATGGAGCCCGGGTAGCCGACCATGATACATGATTCAAGATCTCCAATATCAATTCCCAGTTCCAGGGCGTTGGTGCTCACCACACCCATGACCTTGCCCTCGCGCAGTCCCTGCTCAATCTGCCGGCGAAGATTCGGCAGGTAGCCGCCTCGGTATCCGCTCACAAAGTGAGTATCAACGGGCTTCCCCTTCGCAAACTGATCCTTGAGATATTTCGTGAGAATCTCGACGTTTAAGCGGCTGGTAGTGAAGACAATGGTCTGGATCTTGTTTCTGATAAGCTCTGACGCAAGCATCCTTGCGGGTGTCATGGCCGACTGGCGGATTCCGAGCTCGCGATTGATAATGGGGGGATTATAGAGGATAAACGTTTTCGATGCCCGGGGAGCGCCGCTTTGCTCGATCAGTGTTACGGGACGCTCCAGAATTGACTCGGCATGTTCTTTGGGATTCGCCACCGTTGCGGAACAGCAGATAAAAACTGGTTCTTGACCGTAAAAGCGGCAGACTCTCACGAGCCGCCGTATAACGTTCGTAAAATGGGAGCCGAAGACGCCGCGGTACACGTGCAGCTCGTCGATTACGATATACCTGAGATTGGCAAAAAGCTTCTGCCATTTCGTGTGATGCGGCAGTATTCCCGCGTGGAGCATGTCCGGGTTTGTGACAACGACATGGCCCTGCTTGCGGATTGCCTGGCGGGCGTCGTCAGGGGTATCGCCATCATAGGTGTAGGTCTTTATGTCCGCTCGCAAATCGTTGATCAGGCTGTGCACCTCATGCATTTGATCCTGGGCGAGTGCTTTTGTGGGGAATATATAGAGCGCGCGTGTTTCCGGTTCTTCAAGTATTTTTTGGAGGACGGGTAGATTATAGCAGAGCGTCTTGCCGCTCGCCGTCGGGGTGACCAGCACTACATTGCTGCCGTGCCTCACGTGATCCACGGCCACCGCCTGGTGGCTGTAAAGTTGGTCAATATCTCTTTCTTTCAGTACAGATTGAATGCGGGGATGAACCCAGGCGGGGAAGGGGGCAAAGCTGCCTTTGAAAGCGGCGATTTGTTTCATGGCCCTGACATTTTCCATGAAGCGCCGGTTGTTCGTAAAGCGGGACAGCAACTCCTCAATGGTGAACGTTGACATACACTACCTGATAT
>JAFNGM010000109.1:0-5073 GCA_017885225.1 Syntrophaceae bacterium
GCCGCCATCGTTTCACGCATTAAAATAATGGCGAATCTCGATATCACGGAAAAGAGGAAACCCCAAGACGGAAAGATAAAGTTCAGGCGGTCTGTGGGAGATGAGATAGAACTCCGTGTGGCCACCTTACCCACGCAGGGTGGCGTGGAGGACGTGGTCATGCGTATACTTGCCAAGGGCGGCACGACCATTCCTTTGACAGAAATGTCTTTGTCACAAAGAAACTATAAAGAACTCATCAGCATTTCCGAAAAGCCATACGGCATGATCCTGTGTGTCGGACCCACCGGTTCAGGAAAAACCACTACTCTTCATGCAACGTTGCACCATATCAATACACCGGAGAAGAAAATCTGGACCGCGGAAGACCCTGTGGAAATTACCCAGTACGGACTCCGTCAGGTGCAGGTTCATCCAAAGATCGGACTGGATTTTGCCGCCGCCATGCGCGCCTTCCTTCGCGCCGACCCGGATGTCATTATGGTCGGTGAAATGAGGGATTTTGAAACGGCGAAAACCGGCGTTGAAGCCTCACTGACAGGGCACCTCGTGTTCAGTACCCTCCACACGAACAGTGCTCCTGAAACTATTGTGCGGCTTTTAGATATGGGAATAGATCCTTTGAATTTTGCAGACTCCCTCCTGGGCATCCTCGCCCAGAGATTGGTAAGGACCCTCTGCAAAAACTGTAAAGAGGCCTATCGTCCCGCCATCGATGAATACAATGAACTTGCGGCGAGCTATGGGCAGGAACATTTCGCCGCACTTAATATACCCTACTCAGACGACTTTACCCTTTACCGTCCGAAGGGCTGCAATACCTGCGACAGGACAGGGTATAAGGGAAGATTGGGCATCCACGAACTCCTCATCAACACAGACCCGATGAAGAGATTGATCCAGAAGCATGAATCCGTGGAGGTCATGCGCGAGCTCGCAATCTCAGAAGGAATGACAACACTGCTTCAGGACGGTCTTCAAAAAGCCATCGAGGGTTTAACAGACGCGAAACAAGTCCGCAGAGTGTGCATTAAGTAAATCTGGGGTTCTCTTATACCAATTTATCTTTCCATGCACTGAGCTTCTGCAGAGCCTCCATTGGGGTCATATTCTGGATATCAAGAGTTTTCAATTCGTTGACGATTAAATCCTCCTCGTCCATGAATAGGCTTAACTGTGCCTTATCCTTCGGTGCTGATTTCCTGCCGCGGGCGATTTTAGGCATACCAACCTCGTCGAATTCACCTTTTTCAAGGTTATTCAAGATTTCTCTGGCTCGTGTAATGACCTCAACGGGCACTCCGGCTATTCTGGCCACCTGAATACCATAGCTCCTGTTCGTTCCTCCTTCTATAATCTTCCTGAGAAAGATAATCCTGTCCCCCCATTCCTTAACGGCGATATTGAAATTCTTGATCCCCTCTTTCGTGAATGCCAGGTCCGTCAACTGATGATAGTGTGTGGCAAAGAGTGTGCGCGCTCCTATGTTTTTCTCGTCATGAATGTATTCGGCCGTCGCCCATGCAATGCTGAGGCCGTCGAACGTGCTTGTCCCTCTCCCGACCTCATCGAGGATTATCAAACTTCTCCGGGTGGCATTTCTTAAAATGCTCGCCACTTCATTCATTTCTACCATAAAGGTGCTTTGCCCTCTTGCGAGGCTGTCCGCCGCACCGATTCGGGTAAATATTCGGTCGACAATACCGATACGTGCCTCATCCGCTGGCACAAAACTTCCCATCTGCGCAAGGATTACAATCAGGGCAATCTGCCTGATATAGGTCGATTTGCCCGCCATATTCGGGCCAGTGATGAGGAGAATGCGGTTGCCGTCCAGATCAAGATACGCGTCATTGGGCACAAAACCATCGGGCAGGGGCATCCTTTCAACGACAGGGTGCCTGCCATTTTTTATGTCAACCCTATCTTCACCATCAACAACGGGACAGCAATAGTTGTACCTTTCGGCAACTTCCGCAAGCGATGCGCACACATCGAGACTGGCGATATGGGAAGCTATTCTCTGAATGCGTGCAATTTCCTGTAAAATCTTTTCTCTTATTCCGATAAAGAGATCATATTCCCGTTCCTTACGGCGATCCTCTGCGGAAAGAACGGTATGCTCATATCCTTTCAATTCCTGATTAATGTATCGCTCAGCATTCACGAGGGTCTGCTTCCGGATATAATCATCAGGCACAAGATCGCTGTTTGCTTTTGTAATCTCAATATAATATCCAAAAACACTGTTAAATCCTACCTTCAGTGAATTTATCCCTGTCCGCTTCCTCTCCTTTTCTTCCAGAGCAGCAATCCACTTTTTCCCATCCGTACTGATGGAAATCAGCTCATCCAGTTCCGCATCATAGCCTTTTTTAATGATCCCTCCTTCCCGGATTGTCATAGGAGCATCTTCAACAATAGACCTTTCAATCAGATTAAGAATATCCGGCATCTCGTCAATGCCGGTCCAGACCGATTTGATGAGTGACGACTCCAGACCGGCAAGGAGCGCTCTAATATCCGGAAGAGTGAGGAGCGATACCTTTAATGCAATCAGGTCGCGTCCGTTCACCACTCCCATGGACACTCTGCTGGCAAGCCTTTCCAGGTCATAGACGCGGGCCAGAGCCTTGCGGATGTTTTCTCTCCGGATGTGGTGCTCTTTGATTTCAGATACTGCAACCAGCCTTTCTCTGATTTTTTCTACCTCTGTCAAAGGATAACTGAGCCACCAGCGGAGCTTTCTGGTCCCCATGGAGGTTACCGCATCATCAAGGACATGAAAGAGAGATCCTTCAATTCTATTGTCAGCAATCGTGGAAAATAACTCTAAATTTCTCTTGGCAACATTGTCCAGCACAAGATAGCTGTCGGTCTCATACCACTCTATCGTGTTAATATGGCGGAGATGATCTTTTTGCGTATCAACCACATATCTGAGAATTGCTCCTGCTGCAGCCACCGCAGCCTGATGGCGGAATATGCCCTGTTGTGATAGTAATCCTTCAGGAAAATATTCCTGCAAGAGAACCACCGCCTGATCATGATTAAAATACTCCGACGACAGATAATTTATTATTAGTTTAGGCGCCTGCTGAGACAATGCCTTCACAACTGCTTTTTCCCCAAAATCGGCATCGATTATGATTTCACGGAAATCCAGTCCGCATATCTCCGCGATGAAGTATTCTCTATCCCCGGATTCAGTAACCCGGAATTCTCCCGTAGTCACATCAAGAAACGCAAGGCCGAATGTATCATTCCTCTGAGCCAGGGCCGCGAGAAAAGCATTTTCTTTTATGTTCCGATTATCCGCATCGACATACAGACCGGGGGTGATAATGCGCACGACTTCCCTTTTCACAATACCCTTCGCTTCTTTTGGATCTTCAGTCTGCTCGCAGATAGCTACTTTAAATCCCTTTTCGACGAGCTTTGCGATGTACGATGACGAGGCATGGTAAGGAATTCCACAGAGAGGTATGCTGTCATCTTTCCCCTTGTTTCTCGAAGTAAGCGTAATTTCGAGGATTTTAGAAGCGGTGACGGCATCTTCAAAAAACATCTCATAGAAATCCCCCATCCGGAAAAACAAGATACAGTCTTGATGCTGTTCTTTGATTTCCAGGTACTGCCTCATGGCGGGGGTTACATTCATCGTGCCGGTCATTCCCACCTGTCACCCCTTTTTTTCAGGTCGATATAATCCAACCTCTCTACCCTTCCCCTGTCACTGATGAAAGAATTGAGGAGCCAGCTTATGATACTAATAATGAGTGAACCGAACACGGCGGTCCAGAATCCATGTACCTCAAAACCGGACACAACCCCTGAGACCATCATCAACATGAGGGCGTTGATGATAAAAGTGAAAAGTCCGAGCGACAGAATATTTATGGGCAGGGTGAGGAGTATCAAAACTGGCCGGAACAGCGCATTCAGGATTCCCAGCAAGGCCGCAGCAAAGAAGGCGGGAACAAATCCACTCACATGAATACCTTCCAGCAGGTACGACGCAATAATGATTCCCGACGTAAGAATTAACCAGCGCAGTAAAAGTCCCATACTGTTGTTCACTCACTCAAACTGAGCGAATTGTTCTTTCATCGCTCCACATACAGGACATTCCTCCGGGAGAATACCGTCAGATACGTAGCCGCACACTTTACATACATAATATGTGGTTTCCCTCTCCCCCATTATGTGGCTCATTGCTTCTTTATAGAGCTTCGCATGGACATCTTCCACATCCCGGCTCTGACTGAAGTGAAGCACGGCAGGCATATTCCCTTCCGCTTCCGCCTGTTTGACATACTGATCATAGGCGACCTCGGCAACTTTCGATTCCGATTCAAAGCTTACCGCCAGGTTCTCTTCGGTGCCTTTCACTCTTCCTAAAACCTGCAGTGCACGTGCACCATGGATTTCTTCAGAAAATGCAATGGCCCGGAAAAGCTTGCCGATTTGGGTATATCCTTCTTGCTCGGCCTTCTCCGCAAAGACTTTCAGCCTCAGCGCCGCTTTCGCCTCACCGGTATATGCCTGATAGAGCGCGTCTTCAGTTTTACCAGCCATTTCAAAACACCTTTCTTTATCTTAAACAATCGAAATCACTCGGGAGAAAACTCGTCTTTCCCTGCTCCACACACAGGGCATACCCATTCATCGGGAAGCTTTTTAAACGGAACACCGGGAGGAATATTGCCCTCTGAATCCCCCTTCGCGGGATCATATACATAGCCGCACACACCACATACATACTTTTCCATATTTCCATCTCCCTTCTCATAAAAAGATAATGCGCTAAATATAAAAATAAATCCTCATCTCAAAGACAGTGTTAAGAATTTTTAGAACAAATGCAAAGAAAGTGCAGAGGATGGATTTCCTTTTCGTTAAAGAAAAAAATGATGTTAACATTTATTGACAAGAAGATTGTCTTGTATTATAAGGCGCAACTCAGATTAACTTTTAATATCCACTTTAAAGTGATTTATCAAGACTTTTTCGTGAAACTGCAAATCGTATAAGACGATTGTTGACTTTAGGATTATCTTATACTATTGAAAA
>JAFNGM010000109.1:5078-5438 GCA_017885225.1 Syntrophaceae bacterium
GTTCGAGTCCGCGCCGGGGAGCCAACTAATTAAAGGGGTTAGCCAATCATAGGTTAACCCCTTTTATTTGTTAGCTTATTTTTACCCATCCTTTACCCACTTTGGAAAATTCCTTTCAATTTCTACTTTGAGAAATACTCTTTGTTGTCCAGGGTAATAATCTTGGTAGAAGATCACCCGGACAGTGTGACCCCGTCGATTTTTCATCCTGCCTGCTACGGCTTCCTACAATGCCCCATGCTGAACGTTTTCCCGCCGATATGACCTTCTATCTATGAAATCATTTACCTGTACATCCTGTTTTATCCATCCACAATCGACGATCTCCTTTACCCCTGGTCTCACCCTTACCCGTGACCG
>JAFNGM010000110.1:0-13265 GCA_017885225.1 Syntrophaceae bacterium
CAAATCGATTTCGAGTCGATCCCGTTACAACCACTTCGGTATCTCTCCACACATTTATGTAAAAACTTCCAAATGCTACAAAATAAATGAGAACAAGATGTTATACCGCTTTCTCACGCCACTTTCCGTAGGAAGTCCGGAGCTTTCTGCCCCGGAGCGAAACTTTTTGAAAAGTTTCTCAGCTATGATTTAACGTTCCCTACTATCCTCTTTTCACGAAAAAATCTACTCAAAATTTCCGCACAGGCATCCTTCTTTACGCCACTCTTTACTTCCACAGAATGATTCAACCTTTTATCATCAAGGATGCCATAGAGTGAAACAACCCCGCCGCCTTTGGGGTCATCTGCGCCAAACACTACTCTCTGTATGCGCGCCTGTATAATCGATCCTGCGCACATGATGCATGGTTCCAGCGTTACATACAGCGTAGTCCCAATGAGGCGATAATTGCCCACCGTTGTCGCCGCCTGGCGAATCGCAAGGATTTCAGCATGTGCCGAGGGATCATTCATGGATATGGCACTGTTGTGTGATCTTGCCAGGATGGTATCACCAAGAGTCACAACGGCACCGATGGGAACTTCACCCTTCGCCGAAGCCAGTAAGGCTTCTTCTATGGCTATATCCATAAATTTTTCATCATTATATGACATATATCACGATCTATTATATGAATATATGATAGCAATTCTCATTTAAAACAGTTGATTTTTGTCTTCTCACTGACATATTATTCGGGTTCGAGAGAGAGATACTGCATGTTATCCAAAAAAATTTTAATTGTCTCCATAATGATTTCTCTTACCAGTCATGTCCTCATGTTATACATGACGAACATTATAGAATGGCGAGGGAAAGTCTATGATGAGGATATTATAACTGTTTCCCTGAAAGAGCCCCCGGAAAAGACAGAAAAAGACGACAAGGATGTCAAAAAGGAAAACAGACCCTTTCATCAGGCAGAGCACAATGCCAATAGCCGCAGCATGAAGCAGGAAGATACGGTCGATATCAACACGCTTGATGTGAAGTACACGCCCTATCTAAAAAAAATAAAGAGAAAAATCGAAGATATATGGGTATATCCAAAAGCTGCCTTCGAAAAAGAGGAAGAAGGAACAGCCGTGATCAAATTTTCCATAAGTGACAGCGGGACCCTCCTGGCAAGTGCAATTGTTACATCATCAGGATCAAACTATCTTGATCTCGGAGCACTTGACGTTGTAAGATCGGCCGCTCCTTATGATCCTTTCCCTCAGGAGTTCAATCTTACACAATTGAACGTTGTGGCAAGATTTGCATACACGCTCATCGAATAAAGACCTTTTCCAAATCACTACTGTTCCATAGTCTTATAGAACCGTCAAATTTCCGAATTGATTTCCGTTAACACGCGATTCAATTCGAGGAGACGATCCCTGAGTTCAGTCTGTTCCATCCATGGCCTTGACTCCAGGGAAGGCCTCTTTTCTTTAAGTCGGGCAAATCTTGTTCCTATGTCTTCAATTATGTAACTCCAATCTATACGGGGAACTGCTTTCTCCGGATACTCTACCCTTGCGAGCACTCTTCCCGGTTCGAGGGAAGTTTCCTCAAGATATCCCGGTATGAGCACCTTAAAACCAAAGCGTTCCTTAATCATATCCGCAAGCACCTGCTGGGCCGTATATTCACCATGGATGAGGAAGATTTGCATATCACGGCTCTTAAAATGACTCAGCCACTCCAGAAGCTGGCTCTGACCGGCGTGGGCGGAAAATCCATTTATGGTATATACCCTCGCTTTTACGGCAATCTCTTCATTAAAGAGACGAATCTTCTTTGCACCGTCGACGATCTTACGACCCGTCGTTCCCTGAGCCTGAAAACCGACAAACACAATACTGGCCCCTTCCCGCCAGATGTTGTGCCGCAAATGGTGCTTTATTCTTCCCGCATCGGCCATACCGCTGGCTGAAATGATAATCGCCGGTCCCGGCACGTTATTAATGGCAATGGACTCTTCGGTAGTAGGGGTAAAATGTAATTGCGACAGGTAGAGAGGGTCTTCTCCCTTCTTTATCAGCTCCCTGGTCTCCTCATCGAGGTATTTCGTGTGGTGGCGAAATATTTCCGTAGCTTTGATGGCAAGCGGGCTGTCCAGATACACAGGCATATCCGGAGGCAGCCTTCCATCCTTGGACAGAAGATAGAGACAATACATCATTTCCTGTGTTCTTTCCACGGCAAAGGCAGGAATAATCACCTTCTCTTTATTGCCGTAACTGTATGCTATGGCCTCTGCCAGCTCCCTCAGGCTGTCATCTTCATTTTTATGATCCCGGTTGCCATATGTTGATTCTAAAAAAAGGAAATCGGCGGCATCGACGATACTCGGGTCTTCCATCATCAGTTGGGCAGGGCGTCCGATATCTCCGGAAAAGACCAGCTTAGCGGGTATTCCATTTTCTTCAATTGAAAGTTCGATCAGAGAAGCGCCGAGGATGTGGCCTGCATCTTTAAAACTAATTTCAGCACCTGGAAATGGTTGAAAAGTTTCACCGTTTGAAATAACTTCGATCAACGGCAGAGTAGCTTGAGCGTCTTTCTGCGTGTAGAGAGGCTTGATGTGTTTTTCTCCGGATCGCAAATGCTTTTTACTCTTCCATTGCGCTTCCATTTCCTGGATATGGGCACTATCAAGAAGCAGTATCTCCAGCAAATCCCTGGTGGGCGCCGTTGTATAAATCTTGCCCTTGAAACCCTTCTGAACCATCCTGGGAAGAAGACCGGAATGGTCAATGTGTGCATGGGTAATGAGGAAAAAATCAATGTTGTCAGGTTCGTAAATGGAAACATCCCAGTTTCTCTTTTCTATTTCTGCGTTTCCCTGGTGCATCCCGCAGTCCACGGCAAATCGATGACTGTCCGTTTCCAAAATATAGCAAGAACCTGTTACCGTCCTCGCTGCCCCCATAAACTTTATTTTCATAACTGTGAACCTCTCAAGTCATAAATCCTTATAATGGCGGTTTCATTTCTTGATCCGCCGTACTGCATGATCTCTTCCACTTTGCTGTGATATTGATGAATGAGTAGTAATGACATATTCAATAATTACAACTGGAGCATTGATTATAATATCCCTGTATCCAACAGGCGGGCGCCGTGAATCACACGCATGATGACCACCCTTTCGCCAATCACCTTAAAAATTGTCCGGTAGTTTCCATAGATCAGGTGTCGGTAAGCCTTCCCCAATTCTTTTGATTCGGGAATTACCGGACAGCGTAGTGGAAAAGACTCAAGGGATTCGATCTGGCGTTCCAGTTCCCGAACCCACTGGCGTGCCGACGACATCTTATCCAGAGAGATGTCCTCGTATATCTCACGAATATCTTTCTCTGCAATTTGCGTGATTTCAACGCTGTACCTTTTTGCCATCGGACAGTCCATTCAGGAAATCCCGGGCAGGCCTTGTCTTGCCGTTTCGTAAATCATCCTCTGCTTCTACCAGCAGTGCGGATAGATTCAGGGCCTTAAGCTTTTTCTCAAAAATTTCGACATCCATCAAGACAGCATTAGGTTTGCCGTTCACGGTCACGACGATCGGACGACCAGTCTGATGAAGCTGCTTAAAGATTTCATTCGTCTTTTTTTTGAGTTCAGAAACGGACTTGATATCTTCCACAACACTAATCGGCATCTTATTTCACATCCTTTCTGATACTTTATTTGATATTACTTATGATACTACCGCTTATCATTCGTGGGGTCAAGGTAAAAAGTGTGACGGGGGAGATTGATCCTTATCTTTTCCTTAGTGTATTTCAACATACTATAGTAAAATTAACCCTGTCCATGTAACTTTGTTCCTGACGGGAAAAGAGAGGGGCAATCCTGCTTTTTCTGCGGTGGCCGTCACATCGATTCCCATGGCTTCCATNNCCTTAAAGGGAAATCTGCACGATGCGCCGCCTTGCACCACTACACATTCGTCACAGAGACGGCAGCAACCCCCAATAAATCCGGCAGCAAAACGAAATCCTGCGGTAAATGCCTCCCTTTCACCCACGTTCACCAGTTCGTGAAGTTTCCTCGCAGGAAGAAATACCTCTTCCGTAGGAGCCTGCGCGAATTCTTCATTCAACTCATAGGATACCTGAATAAGAATCCCCCGGCTATAGTTTTTGAGGGCTTCGCGAAATTCCGCAACGGACGGCACATAGGGCGGGCACATGAGGTTTTTCCCATAACTGTCGCATACGGGAACCTGGCATTTGAGGCGAACCCGTTCATCGACAATGATGTCATCACTATCAACCAGCACCACCGCAGAAGCCCCATGTTCCGTCAGAAGCGACATAATCTTTTCAAGAGCTTTTTCTCGATCCTTGGTCATGGAGATTTACCTCTTGGTCACATCAGAACCATAGCTGGAATGAGTCAATTTCTCACATCCTTCATCAATAACGACAAACGTATCTTCGACACCGACTACCCCTTCTCCCGGGAAATGGAATTTTGGCTCCACTGCAATGACCATACCGTAAGACAATATTACATTCTGCCCCTTGGCGATTACGGGAAATTCGTCAAGCTCCAGACCAATCCCATGGCCGCAATATCCAATCCTCTGCGCTCCATACCCCATGAAATGTTTGCCCAGATGGTGTGATTCGGCCATATGCTTTGCTTTTTCATACAGATCACCAACCTTTACACCAGCGGAAATCATCTTGCCAAGCTCATGTGCAATCTCTAAGGCAACGTTGCAGGCCTTATCCAATTTGTCGGGAAGAGTACCAACAGCGAGGGTCCTGGTCTGATCGATGTGGTATCCATACATAACCGCGCAAAGATCAACAATAACCGGTTCATGCCGACCGATAGTCCGCCATCCTGAACCCTGCGGAAAGGCATTGCTGAGCCCGCGTCCGCCGGTGGTGCCATCTACGTAAGCTATCTCGGCCGCATCAGGTCCGGATATGAGATGGCCCCAGTAGACTTCCTGATTGAATGTACGCGTGCGTATGAAACCATGATGTCCCCGTGCACGGGCAGCAGCCTCAACAATGGCTGCCAGCTCAATATCGGTCAATCCTTCCCTGAGATTATTGCGGCAGGTTTCTACTATAAAATCGGATAGGACGGCTGTCTCCCGCATAATCCCTATTTCATATTCCGACTTTACGGCCCTGATGACCCGGATCAAGGGCCAGATATCAACAATCTCTCCGGGTTGAATGACATTTTTATAGAGAAAATAGTGATTTACGGGCAATACATCCAGCTCCATCCCGAGCCTGTGTATGCGCTCATAACCATGATCTGCCAAACGCTTCGGTAAATCCCTGAGACTGTGAAGGGGGATAATAGTATCCAGNNGGAAGGTATAAAAAGATACGCTTGTTGGACAGTTCCGGTAAAATAAAACAGATCGGCGTTCTGCACAATCAAAGCGCCGTCAATAGCCTCTGATTCCATACCTCTCTGCAGGGCTTTGATTCGACGCTGAAGCTCATCTTGAGGGGTATTCTTCATCCGATTTATTAACACTGTTGCACCACGCAAGTTCAATTAATACTCCACACCCGCCCGCTCTTTCACCCCTGCCGCGTAATGATGCTTCACCTCATGGACCTCGCTCACCGTGTCGGCTAATTCGATAATTTCCGGCGGTGCATATCTGCCCGTTAGAATCAAATCTGTGGAGGGGGATTTGTGTTTAATCATTTCTATTACCTCACCTAGCGGAATCAATTTAAAATCGAGGGCAACGTTGATTTCGTCAAGAATCACCATGTTATGTTCTCCGGAAGTGAGAGCCTCTCTGGCGATATTCAAACCCTTCTGGGCAAGTTCCACATCCACAGGAGCAGGATTTCCCCGCATCACAAAACTGTCGAGACCGCATTGGTAAATGTCGACACCGGGAAGATATTTCTCTGCAGCCAATACCTCGCCGTATTTCTTGCCCTTCATAAATTGAATGACCAAAACCTTCAGACCGTGACCAATGGCTCGGAGGGCCTGCCCCATGGCAGCGGTTGTTTTGCCTTTGCCGTTCCCGGTATACACAAAAACAAGCCCTTTCGTATATTTCGCTAATGTTTCCTCTACTACGTCAGGCATTTCTTTTTTCCTCCTGTAAGATGATGGATACCCAAATGCATACGCTCCTCCCTCGCGTATACCTTAAAAGAGGCCTTTGAAAAAGACCATCGTTGTCATTGCGAGAGTAGTGAAACAATCTTTAATGATCGGAGATTGCCTCGCGGCTTCGGCTCACACGATCCCTGTTGTAATGACCCTGTGCGCGATTTTTTCATAGGCCTTGGGTTAATTCTTATTGAAATAACTGGATAAGTAGCATATTCAATAAATTGTTACAATTCATTTAACTTGACATACTCGAAGTTGTAGTGACTACGCAAATCATTGTGATGATGAAACAAAAACATAACGCCCTGAATGGATCGGGAAATCCCGTCATCAACGCGAGGAATTTGAGGAAAACATTTGGAAATCTTATCGCCGTCGATGATGTTTCCTTCCAGGTTTTTCCTGGAGAATGTTTCGGCATCCTGGGTCCTAACGGCGCGGGAAAGACTTCCACCATCCGGATGACGTACGGTTTTTCTCCTATGACGGGCGGAACCCTGGAAGTATTCAATCTTGATATCACGCGAAACGCACGTACGATAAAATCAAGAATCGGCGTGTGCCAGCAAGAAAATAATGTCGATCCTGATCTCACTGTACAACAAAATTTAGAAGTGTTCGCCCTGTACTTTAATATGCCCCCCCCTGAGGCACGCACACAGGCCCTGAACCTTTTGAAATTTATGGCCCTTGATCACCGCAAAGATGCCAGAGCTACAGAGCTTTCGGGAGGAATGATGCGCCGTCTTGTGCTGGCGAGAGCTTTACTCAACAAGCCCGATCTTTTAATACTGGACGAACCCACCACAGGCCTGGACCCCCAATCACGTCACCAGGTATGGGAAAACCTGGAAGAACTGCAGACAAAAGGACTTACTATTCTCCTCACCACACACTACATGGAAGAAGCATCTCATCTTTGCGACCGGCTCTTCATCATGGATCACGGACGTGTTCTGGTAGAAGGTAAACCGCTGGATTTGATCAGACAACATGTAGGGCGTGATATTATCGAAGTGGTTGAACCAAGCGAGACCCTAAGAGCATTCATGCGGTCATGGAATCTGAAACACGAAGACCTGGGTCATCGCCTCATTATATACGTGGATGATGGGAATGCGCTGTACCATGAAATCAGTAAAGATCATTGCACGGGAGGATGCATCATGCGTATGGCAACCCTGGAAGATGTTTTTTTAAAGTTAACAGGCAGGGAGCTGAGAGAGTGAAAGAAACGGCGTCTATTCATATATCCATGCGGTTTCTCAGGGTCTGGCAGAGAAACTTCACTGTGTACCGGCAAACGTGGAAAATCAGTTTTCTTCCACCCTTGCTCGAACCCCTTTTCTATTTACTGGCCTTCGGAGTCGGATTGAGTGTGCTGGTTGGCACCATAGATTACGGAGGATCAGAAATATCATACACCAGCTTTATCGCTCCGGCCCTCCTGGCCATTAATATCATGAATAATGCTTTCTATGAGAACATGTATGGATCATTTGTGCGGATGTACTATCAGAAGACCTTTGATGCCATGATGGCAACACCGCTTTCTCTCGCAGAGATCATTACAGGAGAAATTGTCTGGGGGGCCACAAAATCAGTCATGGCCGCGACAATCATGCTGGGGGTAATAAGTGCATTCGGACTCATTCAATATCCGGAGGGACTGCTGATTGTTCCTCTTGCTTTTATAGGAGGAATTGCCTTTGGTTCAATGGGTATGGTTTTCACCGGTATAGTCCCTAATATTGAACTCTTCAATCTGCCCATATTTTTGTTCATCACACCAATGTTCCTCTTCAGCGGCACGTTCTTCCCTGTGGAAAATCTGCCTCTATGGGCGCAGAACCTCGCCGTGCTTCTCCCTTTAACGCATCTGGTCAACCTTACGCGATCCCTCAGTTTAGGGGTGTTCAATACTTCTCTTCTTACAGGAATTGTCTACTTGATAATAATGTGCCTCGTGCTCTTCCCGTTGGCAATTCACACGATGCACCGGCGCTTGATCAAGTAATATTTTGCGGGTGTTTATAAAATTGCTTCATAAGATTATAGTACGTACAGCTTCCTGTTATACTCGAAATCCCATGTCTACAATGCGTCAAAGATTACAAACGGCATTCATCATCGTAATAAAGCTATGGAGTGTTACTTGAGATATTTTCTTGACAATCGTAACCCTATTGGTTACAGTGAAACCCATGATAAAATCTTTTATCCATAAAGGTCTGGAAGATTTTTTCTACGATGGAACCCGTAAAGGCATCCAGGCCAAGCATGCTTCTAAAATAGAAGCGATGTTGGATAGACTTGATGCGGCAAATGAAATCAAAGATATGAACTACCCCGGCTCCGGTCTTCATCTGCTACTTCCCAAAAAGAAGGGACGCTGGGCGGTAAAAGTTTCCGGCAATTGGCGGGTGACGTTTGAATTTAAGGACGGAGATGCATTCAACGTAAATATTGAAGACTATCACTAAAGAGGATAATTTATGAGAACACGAAAAAGACCGCCTGCTCATCCAGGGGCTATTCTGCGGGTTCATTATTTGGAGCCGTTAAAAATGTCGATAACGGACTTAGCGAAAGAGCTGAAACTGTCGAGAAAAACAGTGTCCAAGATATTGAATGAAAGAGGTGCTGTGACAACGGATGTTGCCTTACGGTTTTCCAGAGCTTTTGATACCACTCCTGAATTATGGCTAAACCTGCAGAGAAATTACGATCTCTGGCATACGGCCAACGAAACCACTGATTGGCAGGCGATAAGACCCATATTAAAAATTGCCCATGTAAGCGCATAAAGGATATAAATTTAAGAGTCTCACCTATGCCAAGGGCGTATAGACATTATCTTCTCGGATATGTTTGGCACATCACGCACCGATGACATAAGAAGGAGTTCCTTACAGCTCCATCTTTGATACCAAAAACAATGCTTTAAGGCTTGAAAATACGTTTCTGTGAAACATAATTCAAAATATATTAAATACTTAACTTGGTCCGACCCCGATTCCCGGCTATATCGAGCAACGTCATTCTGAAACCGGGTACGGAGGCAAAGAAAGACGTCAATGGGAGTCTCTTTGAAATCAAGGAATCTCTCATATCGAACCAATTACCTTCAGGTCGTCGAAATAGGTTTTATACACCCCAAAATCTCGTGAAAGGATGCAGTCGGCCTGAACGAGGGCGTGGGCGCCGATAAAAAAATCACCCAGAACATGAAGCCGCTTCTTAGGCTTTGCCGCGCATTGCGGACAGGTCACTTCAAAGGCATGGCCGCATTTACTGCACGAAAATAGCTTCTTAACGCCTTTCCTCGCATATTTCGTCCATCGAGAACCTGCAAGAAATAGTGAATTTTCATTAGAATAGACAAGTCTCATCCCCGTGTCGGTGAGAAATAGCTTAAGTTCCTCTTCGGAGGGAAATTCGGCTGCGAGTTCGGCAAAGACAATCTCGCAGATGATTAGTTTTCCCTTTGATAAATGGTGATCCAAAAGTTTCTTTGATGACTCGCCGAATGGCTCTCCAGGAATCAGAACATCCAGAATGATGTTGGTGTCAACGGCTGTTATCATGCCCGCGCGCCTTCCTCACCAGATCGTCGCTTCGATGCCCTTTCAGATGCTTCAGCCTGCCTATCCATTTATCGAAGGGGGATTTGGTGACCGCCTTGCTGATGACCAGTAGGTTATCCCTTTCCTCAAAACCCACCTCCTCTCCCGGATGCACCCCCAGTTTTTCCCTGATTTCCTTAGGAATAGTAACTTGCCCCTTGGATGTAACCTTTGCAGTTATCATTTACTCACCTCATGGTAAGGAATAATTAATCTTACATTAATTGTAAGGAATTAATGACTCTTTGTCAAGAATTAAAAAGGGGGCGCTGGATACCGGGGTATGACAAATATGGTGTTTTTGAGACTTTTTACGAGTTCATTATTATTAAAATGAGAGAGACATGCGGCAGCATGTCTCTCTCATGATAAGGGCTTAGGAGCTGATTAAGAGAGTTAGGAGCAGAATTAATCCCTAATGTGCGGATTCTATATACTCGACGGTTTTTTCGGCGAGTGTTTTCATTATATATTCAAATTTATCCGCGTCTCTATCGAGCAAGGTCATTCTGAATCCGGGTATGGAGGTAAAGAAAGATGTGAGCGGTACTACACAGATCCCTGTTGCACCTAACAGGTAATAGACAAACCGTTTGTCGAACTCTATCCTCTCAGACGTCAGCTTTTCAACATACCTCTTGATCTCGGGATTTTCAATCGGTAGCGTCTGCCTGTCATTGAGAGAGGCCTCGTTAAAAACTACCGACATATAGAACGCACCGTTACTTCTGTTTACAATCAGATAGGGTACGTCTCTAAGGCTGTTGTACGCAATGTTGGACAGTCTTTCATAATGACGGATACGATCATTCAGGTATTTCTGATACTCTGGATGGTTCATGATCTTTGGTATCGCCATCTGCGGCAGCGTCGTGGAACAAACCTCTGACATCTTCTGGTTCACTATGGTATCGATGTAGTTTTGGAATTTCTCATCCTTATGATAGTTATACACTTCCATCCATCCACACCGTGAACCGGGCCAGGGAAACTCCTTTGAAATGCCTTTCATGCTTATGCCAGGCACGTCTCCGATAATATCCGCCAGGTGCACCGTTTTTTTCCCGTTATAGACAATATTGATATAGGTCTCATCAAAAATCAGAAAGAGGTTATATTCTCTCGCAATCTCCACAATCTGTTTGAGTGTCTCCGCAGAATGAACAAAGCCCGTAGGATTGTCCGGATTGATCACCAGAATACCGACGATTGCTTTGTGGCTTCTCACTTTCTGCTCGAGTTCACGGATATCGGGAGACCAGTCCCGATAAGGATTCATCCTGTAGGTGTTGGGTGGAAAGGACGCATGGAGCACTTCCGCCAAGAGATGAGTAGAATACGTCGGCTCCGGCATGATGATACGCGCATCCACGCGGATGGAACTGTACGCACGGGCTATCGCATCGCCCAGGCCGTTGAAAAATATGATATCGTGATGGTTTATCTGCACATTACCTCTTTTGTTCACGAGCTCTGCAAGGAACTCCCGGGTTTCATCCACACCCTTCGTGGGACTATATCCATAGGAGAGGTCATCTCTGAGAATTTCGATAAGGACTTCTTTCATCCAGTCAGGGATTTTCTCACCTTTATGGATAGGGTCACCGATATTTTCCCACGTTACTTCTACACCATACTCTGTCAGTTTGTTGGCCACATTGACGATCTGTCGTATTTCATACGTCAGGCCGCTGCCGCCTTTCGCAATATCAAATCTCATACACACCTCATAGGTACATTATAAAAATTATTGTAGACTTTCTTTATAATACAACTCCCTTAAAATATCCAATACTTTTTGATTGAGAGGTGCTCATTGCCGTGGGATGATTACTCATACCTCAGGGCATCGATGGGATTGAGAAGAGATGCTTTGTAGGCAGGATAAAATCCGAAGAATATACCGACCAGTCCGGAAAATCCGAATGCCAGAAATATGGAGAGAACTGAAACGATCGTGGACCACCCGGCAAACGCTGAAATTATCTGCGAGCCGGAAATACCTGCGATAATGCCAGCGACACCTCCGATCAGAGAAAGGGTCAGGGCCTCAATGATAAATTGCAATCTGATATCCCATGTTTTGGCGCCGACGGCCATTCTGATGCCGATCTCCCTTGTCCTCTCCGTCACCGAAACCAGCATGATGNNGGCAATGGCCCCCAGAAGCAGGGTCATTACTTTTGTCGACTGTTCCGCCACCTGCATAATCTGAGTCAGGTTGCGCACTGTAAAGTCATTTTCCTTCCTCGGGCCGATACGGTGCCTCTGTCGGAGCAATTCAGTGATCTGTTTTTCTGCCGTATCCAGATCTTCCGTGCTTTTTGCCTTCACCATAATAGTCCGGACCATGCCGGGAAAAGTAGTTCCGAATATCTTTTTCTGTGCCGTCGTAACGGGAACATACACCGTATCATCCTGATCCTGGCCCTGGGGGGACTGTCCCTTCTTATCCAGAACTCCGATTACCGTAAAGGGGATTTTTTTTATTCTCACGCCCTGGCCGATGGGGTCGATGCTGCCAAAGAGATTCTCCACAACAGTCTGACCCAAGAGACATACTTTCGTGGCGCTCCTTACATCCTGCTCCGTGAAGGACCTGCCTGAAGCGAGGGGCCAATCCCTGATGTTCAGCATACTGGGGGTTGTGCCGTAAACGCCTGTGGACCAGTTCTGATTGCCATAGACAATCTGGGCAGCGCCGTTAAGGACAGGCGCCACATCTTGCACGGCTGAGCACTCCTTCTGAATGGCATCGGCATCATCCTTGGTAAGGGTAGGCTGGGAACCCATGCCCATCCGCAGACCGCCCGATGTCGTACTTCCCGGCAAAATAATAATGAGATTACTCCCGATGCTTGCAATCTGCTGCGATATTCTCTCACTCGCCCCCGTACCCACGGCGAGCATGGCGATAACAGCACCCACCCCGATGATAATGCCGAGCATGGTGAGGGCCGAGCGCATTTTGTTGACCCTGAGCGCCCGGAGAGATATTTTCAATGTCGATGGAATGTTGATCATATCGTTTACCCGCTCATAGTGTTTTTTGTTTCAACAGGCCCTTTTCTCTCATCACTGACAACCCGGCCATCAAGGAAACGGATGATGCGCCTGCTGTAAGTAGCAATATCCGGTTCATGAGTAACGAGAACGATCGTGATATGTGATTCCCTGTTGAGCCTCACCAGAAGTTCCATAATCTCGATGCTTGTTTTTGTATCCAGGTTCCCCGTTGGTTCATCGGCAAGGATAAGGGGCGCCTTATTTACTAAAGCCCTGGCAATAGCAACCCGCTGCTGCTGCCCGCCGGAAAGCTGGCTCGGATTATGATGTTCCCGCCCTTCCAGCCCAAGGGTTCTCAGGGCTTCCACGGCGCGTCTTTTCCTTTCGTCAGATGAAATATTCTTGTACAGCATGGGGAGTTCCACATTTTCCAACGCTGAGGTCCGCGGAAGAAGGTTAAACATCTGAAAGATGAACCCTATCTTC
>JAFNGM010000110.1:13270-17168 GCA_017885225.1 Syntrophaceae bacterium
CACGTTCATAAAGGTCGATTTGCCCGAACCCGACGGGCCCATAATTGCGACAAATTCACCTTGTTCAATAATCACGGAGACCCCATCAATGGCATGGACGGCTGTCTCGCCTAATTCGTATATTTTAGCTATGTTTGCCGTCTCAATCAGTGCCATATTATCTCAAAAGCTTTGAAAAATTTTATAAAACACCTACCTTATAAATCCTGGACCAACGGGTGGCGTATTACTCTTTTTCCCGCCGCCTGCTGCTTCGACGATTATCTCATCACCCTCCTTCACATCACCGGTAAGGATTTCGGTATAATTCCCGTCACTGATGCCTAAGGCCACACTGATGCGTTTCGGTTTTCTATTTTCCAAAACCCACACACCCGGCCCTTTCTGGGGAGACGCTTCTTTGCGACTCTCAGCCTCCTTTTCAGCGGGTTTGAATCTCAGGGCCGCATTAGGTATCCTGAGAACGCCTTTTTTATCAGACAGGATAATCGAAACATTGGCCGTCATGCCTGGTTTGAGTTTAAGTTCGGGATTTTCTACCTTTACCACAACGTTGTAGGTGACCACATTTTGAATGGTGGTAGGAGCATTTCTCACCTCGGAAACCTTACCCATGAAAGTAGTATCTGAATAGGCATCAACCGTGAACTCCACAGGCTGATCTACCTTGATCTTTCCAATATCCGCTTCGTCGACATTGGTATCGATCTGCATCTTTGTCAGATCCTGGGCAATATTGAAGAGGGTCGGCGTCTGGAAACTTGCGGCCACTGTCTGGCCGACATCCACGTTTCTCGATATGACTATCCCGTTCACAGGTGATACGATTTTCGTGTATATCAGGTTAGTCTGCGAATAGGTGAGAGCCGCTCTGGCCTGTTCCACCTGGGCATTCGAGGCCGACAGCTGGGCTGTAGCCGATTGATAATTTGTTTCCGATGTGTCGAGGTCGCTCCTCGCGATGAAATTCCTGGCAAAAAGCACCTTGTTTCTTTCCATGGTCCTTTTCGCATCGACGAGGGCCGCCTCAGTTTTTTCCACGTTCGCTTTCGCAAGCATCAGATTGGCCTTTGCCTGTTCCACCTGAGCCTGAAACGTGGCCGGGTCTATCTGGGCCAGAATCTGACCTTTTTTTACAGGAGAGTTGAAATCGACATAAAGCGTCTTTATCGTTCCTGAAACCTGTGTCCCTACGAGGACATTGACAACGGCATTCATCGTCCCTGTCGCTGTCACCGTTGCTTTAATGTCTCCTTTTGTTGCCCTGTCCACTTTGAATTTCGGGCCGCTCTCCCGATTTTTAAATAACATAAATGCCCCTGTGGTCAGGAGTATTACAATGACAATGATGCTCACGATGATAATGTTCTTTTTCATTCTCCGGTCATTCACACCCTTCCTTATTTGATACCCATGGCCTTCTCCATGCTTGCCTGGGTGACCTTGTAATCATAGAGCGCCGCAATATACGCTGTTTTTGCATTCGCAAGAGACACAAGGGCATCGGTAATCTCTATAGGACTCCCCACGCCGGAAGTATATCTGCCGTTTGCAAGCTCAAAATTTTCAGTCGCCTGCCTTACCGTGAGTTCGGTCGTGGTAATGCTATCACGTGCCTGCTGCAAGTTGAGGTATGCCTGCTCCACATCAAGATGAATTGATTGCCTTAGGGCCTCTTCATTGGCCTTCAGCACCTGTAAATTCGCCCTCGCTTCCTCCACCTGATATTTTGTGGAGTGACCGCTAAAGAGGGGGAAGTTCAGCGTCGCTCCGACGGTCCACCCTTTCTCAAGGGGAAACTCCTCCCCGCTGAAAGCATAGTTCGCATTGCCCGAGAGAGTCGGGTAGTAACCCTTTTTTTGGAGTTCAATCGTTCTTTCCGCGGCTTCACTTTTTGCGCTTATAGACTGAAGATCCGGTCTGGATGTATAGGCCCGTTTCAGGGCATCTCCCAGGGATATTGCATACAGCTGGAATCCAAAGTCGTCCACAATAGTGTACTCCGGCGCCTCCGGCATACCAATGGCGTTGTTCAGGGATACTCGTGTGATGCGGAATGCATTCTCTCCTTTAATGAGATTCAGTTTCGCATTGCTAAGATCGACCTCTGCTTTCGTCACATCAAATTTCGGTTTTGTTCCCACTTCAAAAAAGCCCTTTGCCCGTTCAAGGTGCTGTTGGAACAGTTGTACCGTCTCTGCCGCAACGTCCCGGTTCCTTTTTGCCTGTAAAAGGCCAAAATAGGCCTGTTTCACGCCGAATACAATCTGGCTCGCAACGTTATCGAGGTCTGAACGGGAGGAATCAAGATTCAGATTCTGAATCTTCACCTGTGTTGATGTCTTTTCAAAATCATAGATGGTCTGGCTAAGATTCACATTGCTGAGATACTCGTCATAGGCACTGCCGCCTTTTAAAAGAACACCAGTAGCAGGACTAATTCTGCTGTAACCGGATGTCCAGTTGATCTGTGGGTAATAGTTTGACTTCGCTTGACCCACCCTGCTCTGGTTGATATTTACGTTACCCATTGCGGCAACGATATTTGGCTGTTTCTTGAGAGCTATTTCTATGCACTGGTTAAGGTCGAGGGTATCACCTCTTTTAATAAGCACTTCTGCACCTGCATCGAGAGGTGAGATCATAATGGCTGATATAATTAGTAAAATAATTTTTTGCATGTCAATGAGTGCTACATCCTTTTTTACCTATGAATTGTATTGTTCTCCATAATCTTGTTTGCACATTACCATTAAAACGTCAAAAATTTAATCTATTTCTGTTTTGCTGTTCATAGTGAGACCTTTGAAAAACTGCATAAAACCAGATGTCTTGTCATTACTGCGAAAGCATGAATCAAGTATTTGTTCATGGTTCCCAGTTGTTACGGGGACGACGCCTGGATTCCCGCCTACGCGGGAATGACAGGAGTGATAGTTTTTCAAGCTCTCAGTATGAAGATTCCATTCTCATCGGATTCGCAATTGTCGTGCCTGTTTCGAGAATATCATGTAACAAATTGATATACTACGGTTATCTAAGTGCACACAGCGCTCTCTTAATCGCGAATATTTCATTCTTGACAACAAAGCGGGTAATAAGTATCCAGAGCAGGTATCCAGATGACTAAAAAATATCCATCAATGCCTTCTCCTTCTCGTTGACACAAGAATATATTTTCCCTTATACTCGCTATCAGCGGTAATGTAATTTTAAATCAAGGAAGTAGACGTCACAACCCCTCTCGTGAAAAACGTACAATTTTCTTTTCATGAAATAATGGAGCATCCGAGATGAATTATTCTATGGATTATGGTCGCAAGGTAGTCCTTATCGACGGCTGCCGGACTCCTTTCCTCCGGGCCGGGACCGGTTACCGGGAGCTCATGTCCTATGATCTGGCAAGGCTTGCCATCAAGGCCCTCGTGACGAGAACCAGGATCGAGACAAAAAAGATTGATCGGGTCATCATGGGATGCGTCATTGCCAATCTGGCGACAACCAATGTGGCACGGGAGGCTTCGCTGGGCGCCGGTCTTCCTGTCAGCATTCCCGCCTTTACGGTTACCCTTGCCTGTGTTTCCGCCAATGTGGCGATCACCACCGGTGCGGACCTTATCCGGACCGGTCAGGCGGATGTGGTAATCGCCGGAGGAACGGAAAGCATGTCCGATATTCCAATCTGTTACCGTAAACCCTTAAGGCAAAAACTCATGGAGTCCCAGAAATACAAAGGAATGTCGGATTACTTAAAGTTTCCGGAAGGCCTCGGTCTGAGGGACCTTCTCCCGGAAATCCCCGCCATTGCCGAATTTTCTACGGGGCGTTCAATGGGAGAAGATTGCGACCGTCTGGCAGCGCGATTACACATTAGTCGGGAAGAACAGGACCGTTACGC
>JAFNGM010000110.1:17187-26525 GCA_017885225.1 Syntrophaceae bacterium
AATCCTGTCAATCAAGACAATGGCTTCCGGGGCGACACCTCCTTCGAAAAAATGAGCAGCCTAAAACCGGCTTTTGTAAAAAAGTACGGAACTGTGACACCTGGAAATGCTTCTTTTCTTACCGACGGAGCCGCTGCCGTTCTTCTCATGGCGGAAGAGGTAGCCGTGTCGCTCGGATACACCGTGAAGGCATCGATCCGGGCTTATGCATACACGGCCCAGGATCCTTACGAAGAACTTCTCCTGGGACCTGCCTACGCAACACCAAGGGTCCTCGATATGATGGGGCTTGCGCTTTCGAACATAGATGTTTTTGAATTTCATGAGGCCTTTGCAGGACAGATCCTCGCGAATCTGAAATGTCTGGCATCAAATGAATTTGCCCGGGAAAAGCTCGGACGATCCCAAAAAGTGGGGGATGTCCCCCTTGAAAAATTCAACACCCTGGGCGGCTCCCTCTCCCTGGGCCACCCCTTTGGAGCGACAGGAGCAAGGCTCGTTACTACGGCCGCCAACCGTCTTGTCAGGGAAGACGGGCAATTCGCCCTCATAGCCTCCTGCGCTGCAGGAGCTACGGGAAACGCGATTATCCTGGAACGGAAAAAATGATATGGAGGCTGTCATGCCGTACGCACAGATCGAAAAAGAAAACGGAGTGGCGGTAGTCTGGCTGGACCAGCCGGGTGAAAAGATCAATAAAATATCCATCGACCTCGTAGATAAATTCACAGAAATTCTCGACAGCCTTGAAAAAGACGAGACCGTAAAGGGGATCGTTCTCATCAGCCGGAAACCCGACAACTTTATCGCCGGCGCTGATATTGATAAATTCAAAGACATAGCGAGCTCCGATGAAGCTAAAGCACTGAGCCGCCGTGGACATGCCCTTCTGAACAGGATGGCGGCTTTCCCCAAACCCATTGTAGCCGCCGTCCACGGCGCCGCCTTAGGGGGTGGTCTCGAAGTAGCCCTGGCCTGCCATTACCGTATCGCCAGTGATGATCCCAAGACTGTTTTCGCATTACCGGAAGTGAAGCTGGGGCTTCTTCCCGGTGGCGGGGGCACCCAGCGCCTGCCCCGTCTCGTGGGTCTCCAGACCGCATTAGATATGATGCTCACGGGGAAAAATATCTATCCCCGCCAGGCTAAGAAAATCGGGCTTGTGGACGACCTTATCCACCCCTACGGTCTCCTTCAGGCAGCGAAGAAAGCTGCTCTTGAGATAGCCGACAGGCCTCCGGAGCGCAAGAAAAAGCAGCCTTTCGTGGCTAAATTGATAGAAAGCAATGCTTTAAGCCGAAGCATTGTGTATAAGAAGGCAGAGGAACTGGTCAAGAGACAGACCTGGGGAAATTATCCGGCTCCCCTTAAGATTATTGAATGCGTCAAGGCGGGACTGGAAAAGGGTGCGGAAGGGGGGATGGAAGCGGAAATAAAAAATTTCGGTGAGCTTATGATGAGCCCCCAGTCACGGGAACTCATACAGATATTCCTCAGCATGACAGCCCTGAAAAAGAATCCCCGGAAAGAGCTCGTGCGCCCTGTTTATAAAATCGGCATTCTCGGAGCAGGACTCATGGGAGCAGGAATCGCCCAGGTGAGCGCCGCGCAGGGCATGGAGGTGCTTCTCAAGGACATTACCTATGAGGCTGTGGGGAAGGGTGAAAAAGCGATATGGAAGGAAATGGACAAAAAGGTGCAAAAGAAGGCCCTTTCGCCCTTCCAGAGGGACCTCACCTTCAGCCGCATAAAGGGATGTATCGATTACGGAGGGTTCGAAAAGGCGGATCTCGTCATTGAGGCCGTATTTGAGGATCTGGATATTAAGAAGAATCTCCTCATGGAAACAGAGTCACTTACAAAGGAAGACGCGATTTTCGCGAGCAATACGTCATCTCTCCCTATCGGGAGCATCGCCGCAGCTTCGCGCCGCCCAGAGCAGGTCATCGGGATGCACTACTTTTCACCTGTTCCAAAAATGCCTCTTTTAGAAATTATCGTAACAGAAAAAACGGCGGATTGGGTAAGGGCCACAGCCCTTGATGTAGGCATCCGGCAGGGAAAAACGGTCATTGTCGTAAACGATGGACCCGGCTTTTACACCACACGCATCCTTGCGCCTCTTTTAAATGAAGCGCTGGAGCTTCTCAATGAAGGAGGAGACATCGTTGAGATCGACAGGGCCATGCGCCAGTTCGGTTACCCCATCGGACCCATTGCCCTCATCGATGAGGTCGGTATTGATGTGGGAGCCCATGTTTCCAATGTTCTGAGACCGCTTTTCTCCTCGCGGAGCGCGACACCGAGCAACACCATGGAAATTCTTTTAACTGCCGGCTACAAGGGTCGGAAAAATAACCGGGGTTTCTATTGTTACGGTGATCCCTCAGGCAAGAAAAAAAAGAAGGAAGTCAATGGAGAAATTTATACCTTCTTTGGAGGATCGAAACGAAAAAAGCTTGACGTGAAGGAAATCCAGAACCGGTTATCCCTCATTATGGTAAATGAGGCAGTCCTCTGCCTTCAGGAAGGCATTCTGCTCGCACCGAGGGATGGTGATATCGGCGCGGTATTCGGCCTGGGCTTTCCCCCTTTCCTCGGGGGTCCTTTCCGTTATATTGACCACCTGGGACTCTCGAAGTTTCTTTCTCTTATGGAGGAGCTCTCAGAGAAGCACGGACCGAGATTTACGCCGGCACAGATCCTCCGCGACCGTGAAGTGAATAATCAGAGGTTCTATACATAACGCTCACAGCCCGGAATGATTGGGAAATTGAAGACATGACGACATATAGAAACTTTAATCAGGTTCTCCTGAACAACTTCTCCCGGTATGCGGAAAAACCGGCGTTTATGTTCAAATCCGGGGGAAGCTACAGGACAATTTCCTATGGCGAGTTTAGAGATATATGCTTCCGCGTTGCTTCCGGCCTGATAGAAAGGGGTATGCAGCCAGGGGACCGTATCGCCATCTTTTCGCAGAACAGACCGGAGTGGGCGGAAGCCGACACGGGAGCGATTTTAGCCGGAGCCATAGGTTCTGCCATTTACGCGTCCTCTCTCCCCGCGGAAGCGGCCTTCATAATCCAAAATCTGGACGCATCATTCCTTTTTGTAGAGGATAGTCTCCAGCTTGAAAAAATCCTCGCTATCAGGGACAAAATCCCCAGTGTCAAAATGGTCTTCGTCTTCAACGATCCCTTCATGAGAAGTGATCCCTCCTGGATTTTCCCCTTTTCAGAGCTTCTACAGGAAGAGGCAACACCTGCGTCGGTCACGAAAATCCACGAACTTGCGGAACAGATTCACGGCGAAGACACCATGTGCGTTATCTACACCAGCGGGACCACGGGAAACCCCAAAGGCGTCGTCCTCACGCACAATAACTATACCAGAACAATCGAAATGCTCATCGAGCATGTGAAAGATATCAGCAAACTGAAACGGAACATCAGCTTTCTTCCCCTTGCACACGCCTTTGAGCGTTTTGCAGGTTATTACATGCTCCTCTACATGGGAAGCTGTATCGCCTACGCGGAGAGTCTCGATACCCTCACCCAGAATTTCCGGGAAGTGAAACCTAATTTCCTCGTCGCTGTTCCCCGCGTGTTTGAAAAGATGCATGCTCGGATCACCCAGGGCGTCCGATCCGCTTCGATTCTCAAAAAAGCCATCTTCTTCAGGGCTCTCAGTATCGGGAAGGAGGCGGGACGCTATAAGAGTTCTGGTCGGCCTTTTCCCTGGCATCTCACGCTTCGCCACAAACTGGCCGATGTTCTCCTTTTCAAAAAGGTGAAAGAGGCCTTCGGCGGTCAGCTGGAATTCTGCTGTTCCGGCGGCGCGCCTCTCAGCAAAGAGATCGCAGAGTTTTTCGATGCAATGGATATTCTGATCCTGGAAGGCTGGGGCGCCACGGAGGCCACAACACCTTCTACATTCAACAGCCCCCATGACTACCGATTCGGCACAGTGGGAAAGCCTCTTCCCGGTGTGGAGGTGCGTGTTGCCCCGGACGGTGAGTTGGAAGTAAAGGGTCCGAATGTCTTCAAGGAATACTGGCGGAATCCGGAGGAAACACGTGCCACTTTCACGAGCGACGGATTCTACCGGACGGGCGACATTGGGGAAATTAACGAAGAGGGCCGGGTAATCATTACTGATAGAAAAAAGCAGCTTATCATAACCTCAGGCGGAAAGAATATTGCCCCGGCTCCTATCGAAAGCCTTCTCCAAAGCGGCAGGCACATCGAGATGGCCTACGTACATGGAGACCGGCGAAATTATCTCACGGCGCTTCTGGCCCTTGATCAGAACGCCGTCACGGCAACTGCCGAATACAATGGGATCAAAGATTGTTCCTGGACGGATTTGATTCATCATCCCCTGATTATGGGAAAAGTGCAGAACGAAGTGGACAAGGCAAATGAGGAGCTTCCCCGATTTATACAGATCAAGTCTTTCCGCATTCTTGAAAAACCTTTTTCTATCGAAGCGGGTGAAATGACCCCTACAATGAAACTGAAAAAGAGGGTTGTCGAGGAAAAATATAAAGACCTTCTCAACAGCATGTACAAAGAAGACTAACGGTGTAGGTCTCAAGGGAAAAAAAGGAGAGTGTATGAGATCGTTGTATTTCACGGCGGATCATGAAATGTTCAGGAAGACGGTAAGGCAGTTTATTGAAAAGGAAGTCGCCCCCCACGCGGAGGATTGGGAAAAGAACCAGCGCATCCCTCATTCCATATGGAATAGAATGGGAGCGTTAGGGTTTCTCGGCATCAATTATCCGGAGAAATATGGCGGGACAGAGGCAGATTTCTTTTACTCCGTCGCTTTTCTCGAAGAGTTGCCGCGCTCCACCATGGGGGGATTCGCCGCTGCAGTCAGTGTCCATGAGTATATGGCAGCAGAGTACCTACACCGTTTCGGCAGTGAAGCCCTGAAACAAAATTACCTGACCTCTTCAATTCAGGGAGAAAAGATCGGAGCCCTCGCCATCACCGAACCGAATACAGGCTCGGACGTGGCATCTATCCGCACCAGGGCTGTCAGGGAGGGAGATTACTACGTTATTAATGGTTCGAAGACCTTTATTACGAACGGCGTCTTTGGAGATTTCGTTATCGTCGCAACAAAAACGGATCCTGAGGCCGGGACGGGCGGGATCAGCCTGATAATCGTGGATCAAAACATACCGGGATTCTCGGCACGACAACTCCATAAGATGGGCTGGCACTCTTCCGATACAGGCGAACTGACATTCGAAGATGTACGCGTCCCCATTACCAATCTAATCGGTGAAGAAAACCGTGGGTTCTATTATATCATGGAATGCTTCCAACTGGAGCGTCTGGTCGGCGCCATCGGTTCCATCAGCGGCGCCTTTCTTGGATTGGAATCTACCCTTAAATATATACAGGAGCGACAGGCTTTCGGGAGACCTTTGGCGAAGTTCCAGGTAATCCGCCATGCCCTGGCAGATTTGAAGACGGAACTGGAGGCGGCCCGGCAGCTTACCTACTATACTGCCTGGCTTCATAGTCAGAGAGAGCCGGCTGTGGATTTTTCATCCATGGCGAAACTCATCACGAGTGAGCTTGCCAAGAAAACGGCCGATGTCTGTCTCCAGTTTTATGGCGGCTATGGCTATATGGATGAATACCTGATCTCCAGGATGTACCGTGATGTCCGGGTCGGCACAATCGTCGGCGGTACCTCCGAGATCATGAGAGAGATTATTGCACGTATCCTGATTGACCAGGCAGATTATCGTCCTGTTCAGGAAAGAAGGGAGAAGAGCGTTGCGCCGGGTGGAGAAAAAGAAGACGCACCCGACCCCACCTCGCACACTGCGGCGGATATACTCCAATCCCTGCCCCAACGGTTCCTGCCGGAAAAGGCCGAAGATTGCGAAACGGTTTTACATTTTGACATTTCCGGACCCGAAGGCGGGCAGTTTACGGCAATCATCAAGCAGGGGCAATGCTCCGTCGAGCGGGGGCTTAACGGTACGGCAAAGTGCACCGTAAAGGTCTCAGACCAGACCTACAAGGATGTAGAACTCGGCAGAACAAAGGCGGAAGTAGCTTTCATGACAGGTCAGATCAGGATTTCCGATTTAGCGGAAATGATGCAGTTCACAAAAATGTTTCGGAGATTTTCTAAGGTATAAGGTTAATTTAAAAGAGAGGAGCCGATAATGGAAATTAAGAATGTGTGTGTGTTGGGAGCCGGTTTAATGGGAAGCGGCATAGCTCAGGTATGCGCCCAGGCGGGATTTAAGGTAACGATGAGGGATATCGAGCAGAGATTTATCGACGCCGGGATGAATACAATAAGGAAAAATCTGAATCGTGATGTTGAGAAGGGAAAAAGAACGAAGGAAGATTTGAATGCGATTATAGGAAGGATAACGCCGACCCTCAATCTTAAAGAGGCCGCTGCCAATGCCGATGTTGTCGTTGAGGTGGTCATAGAAGTGATGGATGTGAAGAAGCAGGTATACCGGGAACTCGAAGAAATCGTACCCGCCTACTGCCTGTTTTTTACCAACACCTCCGGTCTCTCTATCACAGAAATGGCCGCCCAGACAAAGCGGCCGGACCGGGTTATCGGTACCCATTTCTTCAATCCCGTGCCCATGATGCGCCTTCTGGAGATCATCAGGGGCTACGAGACGTCCGATGAAACTCTGGAGATAGCAAAGGAATGGGGGAAAAAGATCGGGAAAGAGGTCATAGTCGTGAAAGAGGCCCCCGCGTTTGCAGTGAACAGGTTACTCTGCGTCATGTTGAATGAGGCATTCTACGCCCTTGAAGAGGGCATTGCGACCGCGGAGGATATCGATAAAGGCATGATGCTGGGGTGCAATCACCCCATTGGGCCGTTAGCATTATCCGATCTTATAGGGAATGAAACACTCCTTCGTGTAATGGAGGGTCTCCATAAAGAGCTGGGAGATAAATACCGCCCCGCGCCTCTGTTGAAGAAACTTGTCCGGGCCGGACGTTTGGGAAGGAAAACCGGCAAGGGAGTATACGATTACACAAAAAAATGAGAATCTATGCCTCCGGGAAAATCAAAACCTGCACGTAGGACAGGCGTCTCGCCTGTCCTCACGGAAGGGAAAAAATCTTTGACGATACAACTACTAAGACTAAGGGGAAAATTATGAATGAAGTTTTTATTGTCAGCGCCGTGAGGACGCCTATCGGCAGGCAGAATGGATATTTAAGAAACTGGTCAGCTCCCGAACTTCTCGGAACTGTATTGGATGAAGCAGTCCGCAGGATTGATCTCGATCCTTCAATTGTGGACGATGTAATCACCGGCACCGTGTATCAGGTCGGTGAGCAGGGCTTCACCCTGGCACGCATGGGGGTACTGGCGGCAAAGTTTCCAATCACCATCCCCGGCGTCTCTGTGAACCGTCAGTGCGGGAGCAGTCTCACCGCCATCCAGCTCGCCTACGGCATGGTCGCTTCAGGAACGATGGATGTGGTAATTGCGAGCGGATGTGAACTCCTCACGAAGTACGGGATGTTTTCGGATCTGAACGGCACCCTGCATACGGGAAAACCCATGGGGAATCCCTTCGGGAAATTTTACACTGAGAAGCATGGCATACCGGATCAGATCAAAGCGGCACAGATGATCGCAGACACATGGGGAATCACGCGCGAAGAGTGTCACGAGTTTGCCATCGCAAGTCATAAAAAGGCTCACGCGGCAACCATGAACGGATATTTCAAAAACGAGATTCTGCCCATGAAAGGCGTCGATAAAGACGGTATTGCAATTGTTCGCGATACGGATGAAACCATCAGACCTGAGACTACTCAGGAGGCACTTTTTTCTCTCAAGGTTCTGCCGAACACCAAATGGATAACGGCCGGTATATCGAGTACCATCACCGATGGCGCGTCTGCCGTGGTTCTCATGAGCGGAGAGAAAGTAAAGGAATGCAAGCTGAATCCGATGGCCCGTGTTGTCGCAAATGCCGTTATCGGGTCCGATCCGGAGATCATGCTTACAGGTCCCCTTTATGTAACCCCCAAAGTATTAAAAAAAGCCGGTCTTTCCATGGATGAAATTGACATCTTCGAAATCAATGAGGCCTTCGCACCGATACCTCTTGCCTGGGCCAAGGAGCTGAACGCGGATCCGGGCAAATTGAATGTGAACGGCGGCGCCCTTGCCCTCGGCCATCCCGTTGGCAATTCGGGTTGTCGCCTTACCGTCACGGCAGTCAACGAGCTCATGCGGAGAAAGGCCAGGTATGCCCTTGTTTCGCTCTGTACGGGCGGCGGAATGGCTCCCGCGACTGTTTTTGAAAGGACCTGAAATTAATGATTTAGCAAAAAGGGATACCATTCCCTGTTATGGTATCCCTTTGTATTTTTCCTGTCTCACTGGAGGCTTCAGGAAACCATCCCTCTCATCGCTATGGCCGCCAGGGCCGGGATAATTTCCGTGATTTCACTCACGGCTCCCAGGGTATCACCCGTGTATCCGCCGATCTTTCTGAAGCAATACACGGAAAAAAGCGCCGTCACAAGAATCGACGAAAGACATGCCGCAATGCCGATCCATTGAGCCGCAATCCATCCTGCTACAATAAGAAAGACCACCGACCACAGGACGCCGAGCCGTATTTTTCCTTTACTGAACGCCGTTACGAGGCCGCCCTCGGTCCTCACATAGGGGAGAGCCGTCATCATCATGACCAGGGAGCATCGCCCTGCGAGAGGCATGAGCATGACAATACCGAAACGGAAAGGCAGCGAGAGAGACATCACGAGAGAGACCTTCATGGCGATCACAAATACCACAGCGATGACTCCCATGACACCTGTCCTGCTGTCTCTCATAATTTCAAGAATCTTGTCACGAGGCCGAGCACTGAAAAAACCGTCTGCCGTGTCTGCCAGACCATCCATGTGCAATCCTCCCGATATGCCCGTCATGACCATCACAGTGATCACGCTTGCAGGGAACGGCGGCAGGATCATACCAATAAGATGATCAACGGCCGCGACGATAATCCCGATAAGCAACCCGACGACAGGGAAAAACGGAACGCATCTTTCAAGCTCCTTTTCTCCCGCAACAAAACTCTTCGGAAAAGGAATCACCGTCAAAAACTGGATGGCTGTCAATAGTGATAATATCATAATATATTAAGGATGAGAAAAAGTAGTCGGCTTCGTAAAAAATTTCCAATGGACATGTTCCGCAGTCGTTGTGATTTCATTTATCCGCCTTTGACACCGCCGCTTCCTCAAACGTGGCCACTTCGGTAAGAATTCGCACGGCGGCCTCAACGAGATTCATGGCAA
>JAFNGM010000111.1:0-4013 GCA_017885225.1 Syntrophaceae bacterium
CGCTCTGGCTCACCTTGATCCCCCGAACCACGATCCCGTCCGTCCGTTTTTCGACGAGGTGGACGTAAGTATCGGGTTCCTCCTGCTGGGAGGGCCTTTTCTTCCGATCCCCTTTGGCATCCGTGATGGCTCCCGACACGGCAAGGTCGTTCGCCTGCGCAAACGCAAGCCATTTATTGAATCTCTCATTGTACTTCATGCCGAGGTCGCGGTCCATCTCCCAGGTCGTGGCGGCAAGGCTGTTGAGGGCATCGCACCCGACACAGCGGTAGTTGCAAGTGCCTACCGTCTGGCTGGTTAAAAGAGCCATCTCCTGCCGCATATCCAGATCGTGGATGCTGCGGGCGACGTTAAGGTTGCGGTTGATCGGTTCCCCCGTCAGGTGGGACGTGGCGACCATGACGTTTTTGTGCTGGGGATCTTCAGCCAAGGCGTACATCTGCGCATTGGCCGTGACCATGGAGCGAGTAATTTTATTGGTGAGTAGATTTTTCACCCATTTGCCGCCACAATAGACGTGGGGCGATAACTTCTTTACCGTGTCCAGATACTCTTGCGCTGTTTTCAAAGCCATAATTAATCCTCCTTTTTGTTCAATTTGACTTCAATGAAATATTCCGCCTTGCCTTCTGCCTTCGGGAGTGCTCCTATATTCAGTAAGGCAATATCCATGACTTCCATTAATTTGATTGCGTTGTGTTTTCCGGAGAGAGTGAGCAGCAAGCCGCCATCTTTCAGTTCAGCTTCCGCAATGAGCCCCGCCTCGTGAAAACCAGGTAAAGCCTTCTTGTCAAGACAACAGTACACGAAACTTGCAAAAGTTCCGCCCAGACCTTCATAGGTTCCTCGCACTTCATTTTCGATTCTTACGGCTATAATTTCCAATCCCGGATCATTCTCGTTTACCACCAATTCCGATCCTCCTCACTTCGGCCATCGAAAAGCTCCTCACGGATTTTCCTGCTAATCCATTCCAGAATGGATATGTCCAAAGATGCGTATGTAGTGAATCATCAATCAGCGGGAATGGCAATACGGAAATATTGCTTAATATATACGTATATTAAATAAGTATTCCCGGTATCGAAATGAAGGCAGAATTATAAAGACAAGAGATGGGATCTCAGATTGGCTTTCCTGTTTTTCAACCTCATTTTTTTTCTGATATTGTCGCGATGCACCTCAACCGTCCTGGTTGATGCCTTCAGGAGTGCCGCGATTTCTTTTGTAGAGCGCCCCTCTTTAATAAAATTAATGATCTTGATTTCCATTGGGGTGAGGTTTGGATATCTTGAGGACAGGGTGCGCAGGAAAGGAGAAATGATCTCGCTTATATTTCTCTCAAGGATTTTTAATTGATTTAACTGCTGGCTGTCGATATCGGTCATCTTGAGATTCTCAATGTAGGGAAGTACAAGCTCTCTCATGTTACAGGTAACTTTTTCTTCAAGCTCCGTTTTGTCTTCCTCCCTGCGCCTGAGCAGGACCTTAAGGGCCGTATTCGCATCTTCCAGATTGCGGGATTTTTCTTCGAGCTCCAGCTCTCTCCTTTTCAAGGCCTCTTCCATCTTTTTGCGTTCCGTGATATTTCGGGCGATGCCGTGCACCGAAACCTGCCTGCCGTTTTCTTTCATGATCCGGGCATTCACTTCCACCCAGACCGCTTCTCCATCTTTTGTGTAGGTGAGAAATTCCTGCGGATTCTGAACATCCATGTTGTGAAGCTTCTTTTGAATGAACTGCCGGACGACCGGCAGATATTCAGGATTCAGGAGTCTCTCTATATTAAGTCCCAGCATCTGCTCCGATTCGTAGCCGTAAGTTTTAGCGGCGGCGGCATTGCAGGATAAGATTGTACCGTCGAAGTCTAAAATAAAAATGATGTCGTTCGCGTTTTCAAAAAGTTCTCGATACTTCTGTTCCGATTGCCGTAACGCTTCTTCAGCCTTCCTGCGATCTGTGATGTCAGTAACGATCTCGACCACACCTCTGAGTGCTCCTCTTTCATTCCTGACTGGATAGCTGCGCAAGACCCAGTTCTTCTTGTACGATGAAAAATCGATGACCTCATGGGTTTTCCCGGTGCGTAAAGTTTTTTCAGCCGGGCACACCGGGCATACTCTATTTCTATTGTGGAGGGCCTTATAACAGTGTTGGCCGTTTAATTGGCCCGGTTCCAACGCAAACGCGTCACGCATGGCCTTATTGGCCCAGATAACTTTCAAATCCATGTCGAGGTAGAGCACGAGTTCGGTCATGGCGTCAAGAATGACAGCCTTTTCCTGCTCCGATTTGCTGAGTTTTTCCAGGAGTCCGAGGTATTTTTTTTCAATGCGGCGGGTCTCCACATGAATCTTTTTTGGATATAATATTTTTTTCATAGATTTTCCTGCTGCAGGGGCACCACATGTAATGCGTATAATGTGTGTTATATACCACAAATCAGTTACATTTGCAGACCTTAATGAGCATCCATAGAGCATGACTGTGCGTTCTCTTCAATCCAAACATTTCTCTTGTCTTTTTCAGCATTTTTTAGCAGAATGATGAAGCTTATGGAAGTGAGTCCTGTCAGCCTGAGCAGCAAAGAATGTACTTATTACCGACACTATTGCCTTTGTGGTGCGGCAATATGTTGTAGAGAATCCCTTTAGGAAAACGATGGAGGAGGAGAGATGAAAAAAATGAGAGTGCTGGCTTGTATCGTCGTCATCATCGTGTGTATGTTTGCATATTCACTCTCGTTGGCGGGTTCTGCGCCCGCAGTGGGTGGAATGCTGCCGGACATAAAACTTTCCATGCCGAAGGATTTGGCGGATAAAAACTACCTTGGCCTTGGCATCTTCGGGTTCGGCTCTTTCACCATTCCGGAGATCAAAGCCAGTTTGGTCATTATTGAGATATTCAGCATGTACTGTCCTTACTGCCAGCGGGAAGCGCCGAATGTGAATCAGTTGTATGAAAAGATTGAGCAGAATGCAGCGCTCAGGGGTAAAATCAAGATCATCGGTATCGGGGTGGGAAACACTTCCTATGAAGTGGGCACGTTTAAGAAGAAATACACTGTGCCCTTTCCGCTGTTTGCCGATGCGGATTATGTCATTCATAANNGGCGACAATGATGAGATTATCCGGAGTGCAGTAAGGGCTGAAGATCGCCATTATAATCATCAAACAACCATTTTAACGAGTCTTAAGATTGAGGATACTACATATTGTGGTAATATTATAAAAAAGAACTATATGTTGACTTTTTCCTTGATTTATCCTTTATTAAGTGATAAAAGTAATATGGAAAATGAAAAATCAGGGGATAGTTACTGAGAGAGATAAAGGGAATTTAGTCAAAACACTCAGGGTGATCAGTATTGGAGAAGAACCGCTGCGAATGGTAAGATAGTTGGTGAATCATCTGAGGGTCTACGGAACATGGCTAATCGCATTTCAAACGCCAGGCGGAGCGGTTGAAAAGGTTAACTAAATTTCAAACCATCAGCGGAAAGGCGGATCAGAGGTGATCCGCCTTCTCTTTTCCCCAATCCTGCCTGAAAGATCGCACAATCGGCATTGAAAAACATGCAGGATTCGAGCGATAATCATCACACCATCCCTACTGACTTAAGCATTTCAACTAACAATTTAAGCTGAAAGAACAGAACAAATCGACTTCAAGATCATCATTGCTCCAACACTATAATCATAAATCCGACAAGCATGAAAGTGGTGCCTGCCAACCTCTCCCTGAAGCCGGTTTCCTTGAAGAGAAAATGACCATAGAGAACGCCGACCAAGAGACTTAATCGACAAACAGCGACTGAGTACGCCACATTCGCCAGGCTTATGGCAAGGGTATAGAACACGACAGTTATGGCTGAGAAGAATCCGGGCAGAATAGAGATTTTCAAGGACTCTTTGGAGATGCGGCCACATAAATGGAGTTTGCCTGTCTTGAATATAACCGGGCTTACCGCAACAAAAAAAGCCAGATTGTATGTCACCCCAAAAAATAGTGC
>JAFNGM010000111.1:4056-8256 GCA_017885225.1 Syntrophaceae bacterium
AAATTCAGAGTATAACTCCCAAGGGCAATCATCAATATGCCGATGCAGCCCCAAAAGGACACCAATTCTCCCAATATGATGTAGGGAATAATGATCAGACACACAGGTGTTAATGACAGGAACGGAACTGTAAGGCTTAAGGGCGATATTTTGATTGCTTTTATGTAAAGGATGTATGCAACGATTTCAAAGGGCAATGCAAAGAGGCACGCTTTATAAAAATCTTCGCCAAGAGATGGGATAGGAATAAAGAAAAGACCCGGCGATAGAAGCAGTACAACCAACAGTTGGCGCAGCCATGCGATGGCGTACTCATCGTGTTGCTGCAAAGCTTTCTTTGTGAAGGCATCTGCGGTTCCACCGGAAAGAGCGGCAATCAACGCCAGAATTATCCATATATTTTCCATGTTGTATCGTTTATCTGAATTAGGCCTGATAATCAACTGCTTCCTGTTATCCACACGTCCCCATTATACAATAAAGACAAGACCAAATTGTCATGTAAACCATGTTGTCCATTCTCCTTGACACACAAGATCGTTCTTCATATACGCCCGCCACGAAAAAGAAAGTTCTTATTAATAATAATCGAATGGACACGGAGCGACGGACATGAAGCACATCCGGTGGAATGACATTCCCTATGAGCACGTCAACGAGCACTTCCGGCGCAAGCTCGCGTGGGACGGCAAGCTGATGATCGCCCTCACGGAGGTCGACAAGGGATACGTGGTACCGCCGCGAGAGGACTGGCTTACGGGTGAGGACGCCTACCTGAGGGGCGATGCCGCCCGATAGGGCGGGCCATCTGGGCCGGTACCGCCCTGATTTTGCTCATTTATACACCATAACAACCTTTAATCCTTATTCCCATCAACAAAACGAAAGGCAGAGCCATTTTGACCCTGCCTTGTGCTCATTTCTGATACGGGATGTTTCAACAAGCCAAGTGTTTACTCCTCGGTTTCAATTGATAATGAACATTAACGAATACATCTGATACTTTGAAAATAGTTGTATAATTACCTTGACTTTGCATAATTTAAGCGTAGCATTGAATTAAAAAGAAGTAATCGACACTATAGAAAAAGCTTTCGGCTCTGCTAATTCCCTCATATAGGGGGAATGAATTAAATATTGAAACCCCGTCTTTTACAACAAGGCGGGGTTTTTTATTTCTGGACGATTTGACTTATAAGAAAGGAAGGTGGATATAAATGCCGAGCCAGGAATATATAAACATGTTGAAAGAATTGACAAGATTCAGGGGATCTCCAGAGGAGAGTTGGCAGAACGCAGTACTACACAATTTTGTGCGGGAGAGCCTTAAGGATTCTGGGGCAAAAATGAACTCAAAAATGCATAAAGCTATGGTAAATCTGGCCTTTGAGGTGTGGGTATTTGCCAAGCGTGAGTTTGAGAAAACGATGAAGGATGGTAGTCTTGATAATGTGAGAGCTTAAGATTCAAAAGACACTCCGTATAACCTAATCCTGTGAGGTGTTAGATGTTATCTCGTTCAAACTTATTTAGGGTACATGAAACTTGGGGTGGCGCTCTAACTATATAATCTATCAAAAGGAGGGTAAAGTTATGCCAACTTATATTTTATTGATGAAATTAACAGACCAGGGAGTTAAGGCCATTAAGGATGCACCGAAGAGGGTCGAGGAAGGTATCAAAGGCTTTGAAGCGATGGGAGGAAAAATGCTGGGCTTCTACCTTACCACGGGAGAATACGATTATGTGTCCATTGGTGAAGCTCCCAGTGATGAAGCCGCTGTGGCCTTCGCCCTTGCACTTGGATCGAAGGGGAATGTTAGAACGACATCACTAAAAGCCTTCACGAAAGAGGAGTTTGCAGGAATGGTGAAGAAGCTGCCATAGCCTCGGCAGTGAAAGCAATGAACAAACATCTTCATATGGAAGTATCAATGGACGTGAGTGCGCCACCCTCTCATCCAAGAGATACTTCGATTATGAAATGAGGTTTCCAGAATGTACCAATATGGCGCCTCCAAAGGGATTCAAGAATCCTCCTTTGGAGGCTTATGTATTAAAATCTCAAGAAAGCCAACGCGATAAAACAAAGACAGAAAGCTGCGGCTCTTGCCTATGCTAAAAAGAATGAAATGAAGTCGGAAAGATTAATGTCCCGGCATCTTCTTAATAACGGCCTGACCCTGGAGTTTTGGGACTACTCCCGGCCGATAGCAGGCGACCGCTGGTTCGTACTGCTGGAGGTCCGGATCGCCATTCCGATTCTGCCCGACACTCTGCCGCCGGAGCTGCGAGGGCAAGCCGACCAGGTCAAGGAGGTGTTGGGGGACGAAATTATCTTCTCCCACAAAGACGAGCGTAACTTTATTTCCGCAACAGAGGCCCCCAAAATCCTCAAGGACATGCAGGATAGGTTTTTGGAAATGGCGCCCGGTTACTTAGGGCATCTTGATTTTGCTGCCAGGTTTATCCGAGGAAAATTCGCGGAAAAGCAAGAGCTGCAGCGCTGGCAGCGTTTAGATACTTGACAGGGCGACCATTCATGACCGATGCGGCTCCTCCCATCTTCGCAAGATTTTAATGTCATGTCGATTATTTGCAAGAGTAGGAAAATATCGAAGTTTTTGTAGAAGATGAAAGTGAGTGGTGATTTTGATCCGGCGTCAGGAGAAAATATCTTGTTATTCACATCTGGTAGGGGTATCTGCAGCAATTGCCGGTACGGCCTATTTAATCTACGTGGCGCGAACGTCGGTAGCTCATGTGATTGTTTCCATTGTGTACGGTTTTTCGGTAATCCTGCTCTTTTTAGCCAGCGCTACATATCATGCGTTAAAACAAAGTGAGAACGAGACATCTATTTGGAGAAAACTGGACCATTCTGCTATATTTTTCATGATTGCCGGTACTTATACACCCGTTTGTTATGTATATTTATCGGGATATTGGAGATGGTCGATTATCATAATCCAGTGGGCACTGGTTATTGCCGGGTTGTTTTTGAAATTCTTCTATCTCAAGGCGCCTCGCTATTTTTCCACGATCATCTACCTGCTCATGGGATGGATTGGGATTATGGCCATTAAAGAGTTTTTAACAACCATGCCCCCCAATGCCTTATTTTACCTTTTCGCCGGAGGGATATCTTTTACTGTTGGAGCGATATTATATGCAATCAAAAAACCGGTTTTTCGGTCAGGGATAGGTTTTCACGAAATCTTTCACCTGTTCGTACTCCTGGGAGGGGTATTCCACTACCTGTTAGTCTATATCGCCCTGGCAGGATGAAGGAGTGAGTGGATGAGTGCTGTTTTCAGCACGTGCTTCTTCCTGAAAGCGGTAAAATCATATCTGAAAGAAAAGTACATATTTCAATTAGTAGCAATCGAATAATAGCAGAATCCCAATTTAAAATATGGTAGAAATGTCGCGAGAGATCAGTTTGTTCTAGCAGTGCATACACCGCATGACTGTGGCCGTAGTAATGTGTGCCATTGGGTCAAACTTGCCGCACAGGAGAGATATGATCGAAGATGCATTACAGAAACCATATCGGGTTTTTTTGTTTGACACAGAAGAACACTATGATGAGCTTATTGCCATAACAACACGAGCTATCCAGGCTGACCCCCACAATGGCATAGCATTGAATAATCGGGGGGTCGCAAAGTGGGAGATAGGTCTGCTTGATGAAGCTCTTTGCGATCTCTCAAAAGCGGTAAGAGAAATGCCCCAATCTGCTATCCCTCTTGTCAATTGTGGAGACGTTCTTAAAAAACTCTCACGATTTTCTGAGGCACTCACACACTACAAGGCTGCCATCAAAATAGAACCGGAGAACCCTCATATTCGTCGATCCTGCGCTCATCTGCTTCATGAAGTGGAACGCTTTGATGAGGCCATCGCGCACTATGACGTAGCAATCCACCTCCAGCCAGAATTTAAACGCACGTATGATGACCTTAAAAGAGCAAAGGCACGTCTCCCATTGGTTGACTCCTAATAGGTGAATCCGTTAGCGTCAATAGTGGCCCAACAACAAGCCGAAGCCGACAAACCTGCACGAGGTGAACGGTGTACTCGAAAGAAAGTTTGGTGTTGCAGGGTTTGCGGCTTAGCTCAATTCATTGCTCCCTTTCGATCCGTAATGCTTAGTCTCGATAACGTGCCGCAACTCACCCTTTGTAGGTGCTATACGTA
>JAFNGM010000112.1:0-3643 GCA_017885225.1 Syntrophaceae bacterium
GCCGAAGTCCGTTCAACGCATGGAATGCAAATGCCACAAAGACGAAAAATTCGCCGAGCTTGAAAATGGGGTTCTTTAAAATCGCCATGGCGGCATTCCAGCTTTCCGGACCAGCCATCCTTACGGAGCTCGCAAATATATGCAGCAGGAAAAATGATAGTATTCCGAGCCCTGTGAGGCGATGGAGAATATACAGATACCGCTCTATACCCCAGCGGCCACCACCGATCCACCCTGCTATTCCTAAATGGTTATCGAATTGTTTGTTTGCCATTGTTCTTCCCCCTAATATTTACGCTCAACCGGCTTCCACTTGGTTATTGTCACCGGTTTATATGAAAATTTCGGTCCCTGTTCGGTGTAAGTAGCCAGCGTGTGCTTCAGCCACTTTTCATCATCGCGATTCGGGAAATCATATCGGGCATGTCCGCCCCGGGATTCTTCTCTCGTCAGCGCTCCGGTCAACAGAATTTCTGCTAAATCAAGAAGATTCTCCACCTCCATGGCATTCATCAAGTTGGTATTATAGACAGAACCCTTATCCGTGATGTAGATATCTTTGAATCGCGCCTGCAGCTCTTTAATCTTCTTCAACCCTGCGCTCATCTCCGGTCCTGTCCGGTACACGCTGGCATGCTGATCCATCGCCGCCCGCAGTTCCTTCTTTATATCATACAGATTTTCTTTCCCTTTTTTCTGGAGAAGATCTTCATAAATACGCTTCTGGTCCTTCTTTACCAGTTCCTGGGGAACATCCAGCAACGGTGAACCGGATTGCACATACTTCACGATTTCTTCTCCTGTAATACCACCATACACGATGCACTCCGTGGTGGAGTTCGACCCCAGACGGTTTGCGCCATGGAGGGAATGAGCGGCAACTTCTCCGGCTGCCCAGACGCCTCTCATTGCGGTGGCTCCATTAATGTCCGCTTCCACACCGCCCATGGAGTAATGGGCAACAGGACGAATGGGAATCGGCTCGAGGATCGGATCAAGGCCGATGAACTTAATGCAGACTTCCCTGATCAGCGGGAGGGCCTTGTTGATTTTATCGGCGCCCAGGTGTGTCAGGTCGAGGTGAATGTAATCCAATCCATCAGGCCCGGCAAATCCTCTCCCCTCTTTGATCTCCGTCATCTCGGAACGCGAGACGATGTCACGCGGAGCAAGCTCCATCATCTTCGGGGCGTATTTCTCCATGATACGGGTACCCGTGTTATTCTTCACATATCCCCCTTCCGCACGGCACGCCTCCGTCATGAGAATACCGTTAGGAATAAGGCCCGTGGGATGAAACTGCAGAAATTCGAGATCTTCCATGTTTAGCCCGGCCCGGTAGGCGAGGGCATGTCCGTCGCCGCTGACGGTCGTGGAATAGGTGGTGAATCCATAGAGGGTACCGAGTCCGCCCGAGGCAATGAGCATGGCCTTCGCGCGGAGAACCATATATTTCCCTGAGGCCATATCGATCCCAGCGATACCTGCAAAGGCGCCATCCTTATGGAGAATGGATGTGGCGAAGAACTCATCGTAGCGGTTAAAATTCCGGTATCTCATCAGTTGGTCGTGAAGGGTCTGTACCTCGAAGAAACCGGTCTTATCCTGACCCATACAACACCTGTTGAAGGTATGGCCCCCAAACGCACGCTGCATGATCCTCCCGTTGGGAAAGCGCGACCATGGCATTCCCCAGTGATCCAGAAGCATCATCTCTTTGGGTGCACGTTCCACAAACTTGTACACCACATCCTGATCAGCCAGGAAGTCGGACCCCTTGACTGTATCCCACGCATGAAGGTCTAAACTATCCCCTTCCTCCTCGCGCATGACGGCAGCGGAACCACCTTCAGCACATACTGAATGGGGACGCTGTATCTGGACTTTTGATACGAGAGCCATGTTAATCGTGTCTTTGGATTGCATGGCAATCTGTACTGCGGCACGAAGACCTGCCAACCCCGTACCAAAAATCAAGACATCGTGTGTAACTGTTTCCACTCCATTTGTCTTCATAGTTTCCTACCATCCAATTGTTTCGGTTGTATAAAGCAATGATCGCTTTATAGCAGTTGTTAAGAGTAAGGAGAGAGTGACCATAGATCACTCTCTCTATAAATTTCTTAACATTTTTGATAGAAAGGGTTTTACCTTCGTATCATTAAAGGACTATTATTGGAAAAGACTGTCCATCCTATCCAATATCTACAAGTACCTGGCCAACCGCGACGGAATCGCCCTGTTTCACAAAGATAGCCTTGACCTCTCCGTCAATCGCAGAATTGAGAGGATTCTGCATTTTCATGGCTTCCAGGACCACCACCTGCTGCCCTGCCTTTACCTTGTCGCCGACCTTGCAGGTCACGTCAACAATAAGACCGGGCATGGGCGCTGTAATTGCTCCCGCGCCGCCTTTAGCCGGTGCAGCGGCTGGCGCTGCTGCGGGTTTCGGAGCTGCCGCTGCTGCGGGTTTCGGAGCTGCTGCTGCTGGTTTCGGAGCCGCGGCGACTGGAGCTGCCACTGGAGCGGCAATCATTACACCGCCTTCGGATTCCACTTCCACCGCGTAGTACGCGTCGTCCACAAAGACGTTAAATTTCCGGATGCCGGGGCCCTTTTCAGGCGCTACCTTTGCGGGTTTCTCCATGAGCTTCCCGGAGAGGGCCTTCTTGATCAGGTCGTCTTCTTTCTTTACCTCTTCCATGGTCTTTGCCACAACTTCTTTGGGAATGGGTTCGAGACCATACTTCCACTTCAGGAATCTCAACCCGGTCTGGGGATAGATGGCATAGATCAGTGTATCGCCGGGATTCTTCGCGATATCTTTCGTTGCCTCTCTTGCCTTTTCCATTTCCGGCTCTAAGGCGTCCGCGGCACGGTTTGTCATGGGGGTCTCGCCCCGCTTATACCCTTTGAGGCACATCTTCTGTATCTCAGGATCGATCGGCGCAGGTGGCGCACCATAGAGGCCGAAACAGTAATCTTTAATCTCCCCCGATATCATCTTGTAGCGGCCCATGAGAACATTCATGACCGCCTGGATTCCCACGATCTGGCTGGTGGGGGTAACGAGGGGAGGATACCCCAGTTCTTTTCTCGTCTGGGGAAGCTCATCATACACCTCATTGATTCTGTGAAGAGCATTTGCTTCCTTCAGATTGGCCACGAGGTTGGTCTGCATCCCGCCGGGTACCTGATGGAGCAGCACGCCCGCATCGATCACTGACATTCTTGTCGTGTCGAGGAACTGACGGTACTTCGGAGCGATCAGTTCAAGGTTATTCCCGATTTCAACCATTTTCCTCAGATCCAGGCCTAAATCTCTGTCCGTGCCTTCGAGGGCAACAAGGATAGGTTCAATTGCGGGCTGGGAGGAACGCAGAGCAAAGGGAGAAAGCGCCGTATCGACGATATCCACACCGGCTTCCGCCGCTTTCAGATATGCCATGGAACCCTGACCGCTGGTGTAATGGGTATGGAGCTCTATGGGAATCTTGATGGCTGCCTTCAGGGCTTTTACCAGGTCATAGGCGTCATAGGGGGAAATCAGTCCCGCCATATCCTTGATACAGAAGGAGTCAGCCCCCATCTGTTCAATAATTTTCGCCTTCTTTACATAGAAATCGAGGTCATACACCTCGCC
>JAFNGM010000112.1:3656-4346 GCA_017885225.1 Syntrophaceae bacterium
CCGTGTACTGGACAAACTCGTCGACAACGTCATCGGCGTAGTTTCGGTAACCAACGATGTTCTGACCGCGAAGGAGCATCATTAGTTTGGTATCGGGCAATAACTTTCTCATTGTTCTGAGACGATCCCAAGGATCCTCACCTAAAAACCGCGTGGGCACGTCAAAAGTGGCGCCGCCCCATACTTCCATGCAGTACCACCCGATTTCATTCATCGCTTCTGCTAAGGGAACCATATCCTCCGTTCTCATTCTGGTCGCCAGCGATGACTGATGGCCATCGCGGAATGTCGTATCCGTGATCTTCAGAGGATTTGCTGCTGTTTTCTTTTTCTTCTCTGCCATAAATAAACTCCCTTTCCTGAAATTATTATTCTTTATTATATTAATGTTTCAATAAACTTGACTTCTTTACCGCTATATCAGCAATTCGGCTGTAACTTCCTTTGCTCAATCTGACAAAGATTTAATACATCCGCATCTGCCAAGACCGTCTCTGCAACATCATGTCCATCCGTCCGGCTATCGCCCAAAGATTCACGGTTGCAAATGGCGGAGCGGCTTCGGTTGCTTGCTGCATTGCCATTGCGGCTGCTTCTTCTTCGAGATAAGCGCCTATTGCTGCTGATATGGCCACCATCACTTTCGGATCTATTGTTTGCATACGTAATTTCCTTTTCTTAAGTAATCAC
>JAFNGM010000113.1:0-54883 GCA_017885225.1 Syntrophaceae bacterium
TTCATTTTATCCAAATCGGCAAATAGCAGCAGTAATCCCATCTTTGCTCTTTCCTGTATCTTTAGCTGGTGCTCTGCCAGAGTCATGAACCCTCTTCTATTGAGGAGACCCGTGAGGTGATCGCTATTTGAAAGGGCTATTATCTCTTCCTCCAGCCGCTTGCGTTCCGTGATATCATGAATAATTCCATAAAAGCCCATAGTTTGTCCCTGTGGATCTCTCATTAGAGAAACCGATGTTTCCACAAACACTTTGTTCTTATCTTTTCTTATGAGCTCCCCATCCGAATGTTTTTTCGATATGCCGGTTTGATAGACTTCATTAAAGGTGTGCAAAGCTTTCTTTGCATTTTCTTCATCCATATAATGTCGATTATTCATTCCATTCAATTCTTCTATCGAATAGCCAAGTATTTGAGACAGGGCGTTGTTTACGAAAGTAAAATTTCCGGCCAAATCTACTTCATAATAGCCTTCTGCAATGTTTTCGAGGATGTTGCGATATTTATCTTCACTTTCATGCAATGCCTCTTTCGTTTGATTCAGTGACTCCGTGGTTTTCTCAAATCGCTCTATCATGCGGTTAAAAGAGGATGATATTTCATTCAATTCGGCTGCTTCCTGGTGAAGATTCAAAGATAACTTTTCACCACCTTCCGTTGCTTTTTTGAGGAAATCAGCAGTAGTGGAAATCGCCTCAAAGACATAACGGACCAATATGATACCGATGATTGCCAGTGCCAGAATGAGGAAAAAAAGGGCAACATTGGTTAGAGATAAGGTGACATGTTGCTCATAAAAAATGTAACATACGACCAAAAACGGTAAAACGAAAACATAGGAAATAATGATCATCAATCTGTGTTTCAAACTTTTTTCATGCATATTGTCTCCTTGCTTGCTTTCACTAAACTAACTCACCTGAAAAAAAGAACCACATAGCGTCTCTCTTAACATTGATAAGAACTTTCTCTTCCAAGAAAGGAGTTTAGGAAAACCGCCCATGTATGTCAATAAACATTAAATTATTTAAAACGAGTATGAGCTACTGGGTAATTTTGAACCTCTTTAATTTTTCGACAAAAGTTGTTCTGTTTATGTTCAGTAATTTCGCAGCCTTGTTTTTTGCTCCCCCGGCTTTTTCCAGAGCTCTGGCAAGCAAGTCTTTTTCAAAACTATCAATAAGGGCGTTTAAATCAAGACCTTCATCCGTTATTTCTATACCGTTAATTTTGCGAACGTGACAAGAGTTTACTATTTTATCAGGAAGGTCCGCAACGTCTATACTCCCCTCTTCCTTTAATACGACAATCATTTCTATCAGATTTTCCAGTTCCCTCACATTTCCGGGCCATGGATATTTAAGCAGGCATTCCATTGTTTCGGGAAGAATTTTTTCTACTTTCTTTCTCTTTAGCTTGTTAAACTTTCGTAAGAAATGGTTCGCCAGAATGGGGATGTCGACCTTCCTGTCCCTAAGGGGAGGGATATGAACGGGTATGACATTGATGCGGTAAAATAGGTCTTCCCGAAATCTCTTCTCTTCTATCGCCTTTTGCAAATCCTGGTTTGTTGCAGTGATAATCCTTACATCAACGAGCAGGGTCTTGACGCCGCCGATACGCTCAAATTGCTTTTCTTGTAATACCCTTAAGACTTTCACCTGCAATGCAGGACTCATATCTCCGATCTCATCAAGAAATATCGTCCCTCCGTTGGCCAATTCAAATCTGCCNNCTTTCGAGAAGTTCTCCCGGAATAGCCCCACAATTTACCGCAACAAGAGGAGCATTGCTTCTCTCGCTGTTGAAATGGATAGCCCTGGCAACAAGTTCCTTCCCTGTACCACTGTCCCCGTATATCATAACCGTACTGTCTGAAGAAGCGACCTTCTCAATTGTATCGAATATCTTCTTCATCCCATCGCTGTAACCAATCATATTGTCGAAATCGCACTGTTTTTTCAAAGTTCTCTTAAGCGCTGTATTTTCATCTCTGAGCTTCGCATAGGAAAGTGCTCTTTCTATTGTCAATGTGACAAGATCATCCTTTAATGGTTTCGTGATGAAATCAAACGCACCGAGCTTCATAGCCGCTACGGCGACATTGATGGTACCGTATCCGGTAATAAGAATAACAATATTTTCAGGATTGATCTCCTGGATAAACTCTAAAAGCTGGAGACCATCTACATTGGGCATCTTCAAATCGGTGATGACAAGGTCATACTTATCTTCAATAAAGGCATCCATGGCCTGCCTGCCATCTTCAACTGCCTTTACCTCATAGCCGCAGGTTATCAGTAATTCGGCGAGATTTTCCCTGCTGAGTTCATGGTCCTCGGCGAGTAGTATCTTTGGATTTTTCATAAAATATTCTTCAAGGTAATACTCTTTTATGGTGATATAATAAATGGACTTTGGTCGACTACGATAAATATGAACAAAAAATAAGTCTATAGTCAATCAAAATATTGAAACTTTTGTATAAAACAACGATTTTTTCAAAAAATAACTAAAGCTTTACAGTATTCATCCGATAAAACAATTAGAAATATACTATGAGGTTGGACTGTGACGGACTCATCATATCAGATTGATAATATAATTAAATCATACAGTAAACATAATAAGGCAAAGACCTCAGCATCATCGCAGAAGAACCTTCTTGAAGATGAAAAGCATGTCGATGTGGTCACGCTGGACTCGTCAGAGAAAACAGCCGTGTACGATAAAATCTCTCACAGTTTGATGGATGCACTCACCAAAAGCAGGAAAAATGACACCTAAAAGTCACACCTTGTGACTTTTTCTCTTGATTATATATAAACAGTTACGGCTATACAGAATGAATACCACCTCTGCCAAAAAACAATCCATACTGGTCGTCGATGATGATACATCAACGAGATCACTTGTCGTTGATGCAATGGGACAGTTTGGAAATTACAGGGTAATTGAAGCGTGTGACGGAGTCGAAGGTCTTGAAATGCTTACAAAGAACACCTTTGACCTGGTTATATGCGATGTTATGATGCCTGGTATGAACGGCATGGAACTTCTTGACAGGATCAGGGAACTTGATCCAACGACACATACAATCCTGATTACTGCCTATCCAACTATTGATCTCACCGTCTCGGCAATGAAGACCGGCGCCGTAGATTTCCTCGCAAAACCATTCAACATTGATGACCTTATATGCAAAGTAGACGTATATTTAAGGGCAAAAGCCATGATGGGTGAAGATGCGAACCCATTGCCATCCTCAGCATTGACTAATAAAATAAGTGATTTATCCACACGCAGTTATATTTATGATACAATTGAGCATACAAAAAACAATGACGAAATCTTTCAGGAAATGGTTAATTTGGCCAACAAGGTTATTGGTGGGGAAGTATGCGCTATCCTTCTCCATGATAAGGATTACCAGGAATTTGATGCGATTGTCGTAAAAGGTGTATCGCCGTCTTTTTTCAAAAATATAATGATACCGTCTCTCTCTTCTTTCCTTAACGAAACGGTGCGAAGGAAAGAACCATTACTTCTCAATCTCATTGATAATGCTGTATTTTCATCTGTTATCTGCGCGCCTTTGAAAATGAGAGGCCAGGTCTTCGGTGTGATAGTTCTTTCAGGAAAGGGTAATGAACACGTCTATTCAGAAAGGGACCTTTACTATGTCCAGAGTATCGCCAATAGAGCATCCCTTAATATTGAAAACAGGCTTCTCTATGAAAGCCTCTATACAAATCTCTTAAGTACTTTTCAATCCCTCGCCAAGTCGATCCAGGCACGCGACCACTATACGGAAGAACACTCAGTAAGAGTTATGAATCTCGCCACTAAAATTGCAGAAGTCATGGATTGCACGTCCGGTGAAATAGAATCATTGCGTATAGCCGCAACTCTGCACGACGTAGGAAAGATCGCCATACCGGATAACATTCTCCTGAAACCGGGCAGACTCACGGACGAAGAATTCGATATTATCAAGAATCATCCCGTAGTCGGAGAAAACATCCTGAAGCCGCTTCCAATATTAGATACAGAGCGGTTAATAATCCGTCATCACCACGAACGGTGGGATGGGAAAGGTTATCCTGATGGACTCTGTGCATCTGATATTCCTTTTCTTTCAAGGATCTTGACCGCGGTGGATTCTTATGATGCGATGACGAATAACCGCCCTTACAGAAAGGCGATGGAGAGAGATGACGCCCTCGATGAGTTGAGAAGAAACATTCATCGTCAGTTCGATGAAGAAATTGTGAATTGCTTTATAAGGATCCTATAACATTAACAGTGGGTGTAGGAGATGCCTCCCCTCCACAATCATCGGAAAGTCGGGCACACAGTATAACCTCAAAAAGGATTTTGCAAAAGTCTCTCATTTCCGTTTTTTCCTCTTTGGAAACGTCTGTTCACTCTTGTAAATGAAACTCCCTGGATAATTGCCGTCTATATTATTTTTCTTCATATATTTCAGGGCATCATCACGGCTGACGAAATGACCCATTAATATCCTATATAACGTTCCTTTGCCCTCCAGATACATCTCAGACCAATAGGCATCGATACCCTCGTCCTTGAGCATTTTTGTATACCCCTTGGCCATTTCGAGATCCCGCAATGCTTTGATCTGTATTGCGAATGGTGTATGCCTCTCAGACCGGACTTTTTTTACCTTTCCCTCCTTCAATCCTGCCTTTTTTTTGGTTTAATATGAAGGACTTCTTTCTCTTTACTTCTTGAAGGTTCCGGTTTCGTCACTTCTGCCCTTGTGTCTTCTTTATCCGCTCCGGCGATGTTTTCCTCACTTACTCTTTGCGCTCTCTTCGGCTTAATGAATTCCTCCCCGCTGATCTCTATTGCAATCCTTGTAGCGCTTGCTGCGTCAACACTCTGTGAAGAGGTTATCTCTCTGACGATTCCCACACCAATATCGCGATTAATGTAAGCCCATATAGCACCCGCTTTTTTGCTATTCATGCGCAGCATGATCTCCGCCGCCATTTTTCTCTCCATTTTTTCAAATATCATTGCTGCTTTCTCGGGAGGAGTGGCCTCGTACATCTTTGCCAGCACTTTGTATTTTTTATCCGTCTCTTCTTTCTGAGCGCAGACCTGAAGGGCTCTGAGGGCCTCCATCTTTTCCGTAAGTTCCCTTTTTAAGGTCTCAATCTTTCTCTCTTCATCCTTAAGTGCTTTCTCTCGATTATCAAGCTGTTTCTGCCTTTCATGCTGAGGCCTCAAAAAATAATTGCGCTCACCGAAACCGTTGCGTCCTACAAAATCCCCTTCGCATTTAACCTTGACAATCTTATTAAGTAATTATAATACTATGATGTAAGTATATCAAATAATTAGATGAAACACTCGCATTCAGATGCAGATGTTTCAAATTTTCGATGAACACACACAAACGACACAAAAAGTTCACCATAATTATAATTCAGGATGAGAGGCTTTTATGCTCCTTCAAGTTTCTCCTATACTCTTTGAAAATCTGCGCTGCCGTAATTATGGGATTGGTCATTCTCTCCGTCACGGCAGTCCTGTTCTATAATAAAATGAGAGAGTCAAATAGAGAAGAACTTATCACGAGGATTGAAACCCAAAACAAACCGGCCGAAGCAAAAGACAATGGAAAAGAAGTCAGCAGTCTTAACGCAAATCCCTCCAATCTCTCCATAGAAGATTTCAGATCACGTTTTGACGAAACAAAAAAATTATTCCACTACTCGTTTCTGCTAAAAAACAAGGATTCACAAAATACCACGGCGTCAGGATACATCTTCGTTATTCTAAAATCGGAAGGTCTTGCGCCGGAACAATGGCTGTCGTATCCCCACACTATTCTCGTCAACGGGGTTCCGCAAAATTTCAGAGATGGTGATCCGTTTTCCATTACGAAGCATAAAACCATAGCAAAAGATATTTCCACACAGCATGGATACGATTCCCTCTCGATATTTGTTTTCTCCCATGACGGTAAGATTATATTAGAAAATAAGTTCAGCGTGAAAAATTAACGCAGATGACAAATAGTAAGGAGTAATAATAATTGAGGAACACAAAAGACAATATTTCCATAATAAACAGCACCAGCAAGATCGAAGGGATACTTTATTTCAAAGGTCATGTGATTATCGAAGGCGCTATTGAAGGAACAATACTGGCAGAAACTGTTTTTACAGAAGCAGAAAGCCGGGTGAATGCGAACATAAAAGCAGCTTCCCTCACCATAGCCGGATTCTTTGAAGGAGACATTGAAGTTACTGATACGCTGACACTATTGAAAACGGCGGACGTGAAAAGCCAGATCAGATGCTGCAAGCTCATTATTGATGAGGGCGGATATTTAAACGGTAGTGTTAAATTTATCTCTTCAGAAAGCATCAATAACAGCCCCCCCTTATTGGAACATTGAACCTCTCTCAAAAGAAAAACGTTTACGACAATCTCGCCACAGTGGTATGTTTTCTTATTTATGAAGGTTCAGCTCATATGATCTTCCGCCATGTATTAAAAAATTATGGAAAATTAAGTACAAATAATGGTATCTTTATAAGAGGATCTTTTCACAAGGTCTTTTTCCGAGGTGATGTTCCCTCGGAGTTCCATCAAACCGAGACCTGTTTATACGGTCTCAATAGTATTTGGAGGTTTAAATGAAAAACTTTTTACATACAAAAGTGATCTTATTACTATGCTTATTTACCTGTTTGATTCTCATCGGCCTTCAGGCAGATTCTCACGTCTCGGCAGCCCTGGACAAGAGCATCTACAAGAATCTCAAAACATTCAATGAAGTCCTCGATATGGTACAAAAAAACTATGTCGAGCAGGTAGAATCAAAAAAACTTATTGAAGGAGCAATCAATGGAATGATGAAGTCACTGGATCCCCACAGTGCTTACATGACTTCAGACATGTATAAGGAACTCGAGGTGGAAACACGGGGAATCTTTGGGGGTATAGGTATTGAAATAACCATTAAGAAAGATGTCTTGACCGTTGTTTCGCCCATTGAGGATACCCCTGCGTTCCTTGCAGGGATCAAAGCAGGCGATCACATTATTCAGATCGATGGAAAATCAACCAAAGATATTACAATCATGGAAGCAGTAAAAAAATTGAGAGGCCCGAAAGATACAAAGGTTACCATAACGATCATGCGGGAGAACATGCCCAAGCCGAAAGATTACACGATTACCAGAGATATTATTAAGATAAAAAGTATTAAATCAAAAATCTATGAAGATCATATCGGATATATCCGGGTCGCCTCATTCCAGGAAAGAACGGCGGATGATTTGAAGAAAGAAATAAAAAATATTACCTTGAAAAACGGTGCCCTCAAAGGCCTGATCCTGGACTTACGGAATAATCCCGGTGGATTATTAAATCAGGCAGTAGGAGTTGCTGATGTCCTTCTGAAATCAGGTACTATTGTATCGACAAAGGGAAGGACGAAAAGCATGGAAACCAAGTCGATGGCAAAGGACGACGGTGATGAGCCAACATGCCCCATTGTTGCCCTGGTGAATGAAGGTACTGCCAGTGCTGCTGAGATTGTGTCAGGAGCTCTTCAAGACAACGGGAGAGCGCTGGTAGTCGGAACACAAACATTCGGAAAAGGATCTGTACAGACCGTAATCCCTCTTGAAGACGGCTCCGCCTTGAAGCTCACCACCGCAAAATATTACACGCCAAAAGGACGATCAATCCAGGCTGAGGGGATAGAACCGGATATTGTTGTGAAACATATCAGACCTCCTGAGGATAAGGAATCAAGAGACGATTCCGTCAGGGAACGGGATCTCAGAGGTCATATAATGCCGAAAAAGGAGAATGGTACAAACAAAGAAGAATCTTTGAAAAAAGAACAGGACCCTTTAGGCCAGGATAATCAATTAAAGAGCGCCATAGATATCATTAAGAGCTGGGATATCATGAAAAAGAATTTGAAAAGTTAGCAGGCAGCATACATTACCATGTACGATAATAAAAAGAAAAAATGCCTGCTTTTCATTATTGCATTATGTCTGACAGGCTGTGCGTTTTCACCTATGACGGTGAACAATGAAGATAGTTCTGCCCTCACAGAAAGGCCAACGCGTAATTCTACCTTTCATTATTCTCTGGGTGTTCAGAATATGCTCAATGAGAATATTGACGAAGCAATACAGGAATATGAAAAAGCCATTAACTTTGATCCGAGTTCATCATACCTGTCCTCTGAACTTATATCTCTCTACATCGAAAAGGGTGATATAAAAAAGGCAATCGTTCTTTGTGAGAAATCTTTGATTGACAATCCACGCAGCATAAATGTCCGTCTGCTTTTAGCAGGGCTTTACCTGAATATAAAGGAATATGACAACGCCATCAGTGAATACAAAAAAGTAACGGATATAGATCCCAAGAATCCCATTGCCTATCTCTATCTTGGTACTATCTATGCGGAAACGAGGAACTATGAAAAGGCGCTCCTCACATTTGAAAGCCTGCTCAGTGTGCATCCCGATCATCTTATGGGTCAATATTATCATGCCAAGGTGCTCGCCGAGATCAAACGCTATGATGAAGCGGAACAAGGCTTCAAAAGGACATTGGTGATCAAGCCTTCTTTTGAACCTGCGGTGATCGATTTGGGAATCCTCTATGAAAAGCGAAAAAGGGCCGACCAGGCGATTGATGTGTATAAAAGTTTTATCGATCGCCATCCTGCCGCGATAAACGTGAGAATAAAACTTGGAGAAATCTTCTTCAAAGAGCGCAAATATCTTGATGCAGAAAGAGAATTTAAAGAAATCCTGAACATGGATAAAGAAAACAAAGAGGCGAGATTACATCTCGGCTTCCTTTACCTGGAAAATAAACAGTACGAACAGGCGATTCAAGAATTCTCCATTTTATTAAAAGGAAATCCTCACGACCATAGGGCGAGATATTTACTTGCCTCAACCTATGAAGAAATGAAGTCTCACAGTCAGGCCATCGAAGAATTTAAGAAGATCCCCGTACATACAGAATTTTATGAGAATGCACAGATTCAAATCGCGATGATCCTGAAAAAGGAGGGGAAGATTGATGAGGCCATCACGTTCTTACAAAATGCCATTAAAAACAACAAAAAAATACCGGGACTTTATGTGTACCTATCCTCCCTTCACGAGGAAAACAAAAAACTATCATCAGCCGAGGAAATATTAAAAGAAGGGCTTCTCATATCACCGCAAAGCATTGATCTTCATTACAGCCTCGGTGTCCTCTACGAAAAAACGAACCGCTTTCAGGAAAGTATACGTGAAATGGAATTAGTCTTGAAAATTGATCCGGATAACGCAGAGGCTCTTAATTTCATAGGGTACACTTACGCCGACAGGGGGGTAAGACTTGACGAGGCGGAAACAATGATCAAAAAAGCCCTCCATCTGAAACCCGGAAACGGCTATATGATTGACAGCTTAGGCTGGGTCTATTTCAGACAAAACAGGGTGGATCTGGCCATCAAATACCTGAAAGAGGCGTTGGATGCCCTGCCCAATGATGCAACGATCGCCGAGCATCTGGGAGATGCCTACACAAAGGCAGGCAGGAACAGCGAGGCTATCGAAATGTACAGAAGGGCATTGAAATTAAACCCCGGCAATAATGATCTGCAAAAAAAGGTCGATGTGCTCCTCAAAGGAAAAAGGAACTGATGCTGAAGCGATTATCATTTCTTTTTTGCATTCTTTTACTCTTTTTTATATTCCCGGGATGTGCAATACAAAAAGCACACACAGTCAGCCATATTTCAGAAAATACTATCCCCCCTCCCCAGGTGATACTGGAAAAGATCGACCGGGATGATCAACGTAACGATTCACTAAAGGCCATTGCCCATATAGAAGTGAATACTTTACGGGGCAGGTACCCCNNCCACCGGAACTGATTTTATCCGTCCATGGAAATATACTGAAGGCATTTTTTCCGCAGAAAAGGGAATTCTACATCGGGCAGGCGTCGGAAAAAAATTTAGGGTCTTTTTTCCCTTTTTCTATGGCGGGACTTCAGATAGAAGACATAATTTCCATCCTGTTCGGCACACATCCACCAATAAAAGAAAAATCCTTTACCCTGAGGGGTTCGTCAGACGAGGGTCTTTATCGTGTGGACATACTTTCCGAAAAAAGAAAAATTCAATCTCTTTTGATAGATAGACAAAATAGCACACTCGTGAGGGTCAATCTGTTTGATAATGATAACAACCAGCGATACAGCGTGAGATTCTTCGGGCAGAGCGTGTTAGAAAATGTGACGGTCCCCGATAAGATTACCTTGACCGCCGGAGATGATGAGAATCCGCACCTCACCATCAGGTATTCGGATGCGCAGAGAACAACGAGCGCTGATGCGGCGTCATTTGATTTACAGCCACCTCCCAACGCCGCAACAATTGTTATGGATTAACCAATTTCTCACATTATAATACTTCAGCGGATTCCGTTCTCACCACTCTGCAGATATTATGCGCACTCATTGAAGAACCACAGTTGATCACCTTTATTCGCAATTTATTCTTGACACATAACTTCCCTAAACATTATACTAAACAAAGTAAATTCATATCGAACAGATTATCAATCTTATGCTTCACTGAAATAAAATGACTAATGTAAAATATTATTAAAAAGCCCCGTGAACAAATGTTCCGGGGCTTTCTCATATCATCTCACGTGTAAAAGGGTTATCCTTACTTAATTTCGACCAGTTTCGCCCGTGCTATCCTCGCCTGATTCGTATTGGGATAATTTTTTATTATTCTTTGAAGGATGAGGCGTGCGCTTGCTTTGTCGCCCAGATTCAAAAAAGAAAGACCCTGCTTCAGCAAAGCATACGGAACCTTATTCCCTTGAGGATACTTTTTTATTACCTTTTCATATTCGAGAATCGCTTTTTCATAATTATTCTCAAAGTAATAACTTTCCCCAATCCAGAATTGTGCATTATCGGAATACTCCGAATCGGGATACGTCTTCAGGAAATTTTGAAAATCTGTCCTCGCTTTTTCATACTTCCCTTCTTTAAAAGTTTCGTATGCCGTTGCATAGGCAGATTCCTTGTCCAACTTTCCCTTCTGGCCATTTTTAGAGACTGCCTTTGACTTATCGCCCTCCATATGATTTTCTTTCTTGCCGATACCGAGAAAGTTTTCGATGAAATTTACTTTGAAAGACAGACTATCCAGCTTTTCTTTATCCTGGCTTGTCCGCGCGAGCGCGGAAACGTCCTTTTTCAATCCCTCAACAGACCCTTTCAGGCTTTGTAGAGTGTCCCTTATTTCAGTAATATCTGCCCGCGCCTCAGCCTGATTTTTTTGTAACGTTGACAATGCTTCGTTGAGTTTATCAATATCTTTGCGGAGATTCGCATTTTCTTCTTTTAACGTCTGGATCTTCCTATCAAGTGATCCCTGAGTTCTGCGGAGATCACCCGTGGTGGCACAACCTACCGTAAATAAGAAACACATAAGAATTAGCAAGGATGTAAATTTCTTCAATTGCTACACCTCCCGATCATAACTTCCTTATTTAGGGTGTAATGACAAAGTGATCCCGCCTGTTTTTTGCCCACGCTTCTTCATTATGTCCCGGATCCAACGGTTTTTCTTTGCCGTAGCTTACTGTCTTCATCCTCTTTGCACTAATGCCGAGTTCCTTAAGATACTTCATTGCTTCCTTTGCACGTCTTTCGCCGAGCGCAAGGTTATATTCCGATGTCCCCTTCTCATCACAGTGCCCTTCAATGGTGATATTCACATCCTTGTTTTTCGCGAGGTAATCCGCGTGCTGTTTAAGAATTTCTCTCGCTTCCGTTCTAAGGCTGAATTTGTCAAAATCAAAATTAATATCCTTGAACATTTCTCCTGGAGCAGCCTTCTCTTTTATTGTTTCCTCTTCTACTTTCGCCACTTCTTGCGTGACAGGCTCTTCCCTGACAGATCCTTCCTTTTTCGCCACCTCTTTCGTGGTCTCCGCCACTGCCGNNTCATCATAATCGAAAAGCACAAAACCAATCCGATTAATGCAACACTCTTTTTCATCATGTACCCTCCTCCCCCAAAATTGGTGAAAAGTAGTTGATAGGAATAATCACGGGTTTTGTAAACCCAAACCCATCGAAAGTCAACATTAAATTTGGGATTCATTTCTCGTTTCGCCGCACAAGGGATTTGAGGATTCAAGTGTTTGTTACGATTTTTTCTGAACCTAAGAGGTGGAGATTAACCTTGATTACTTGCATCATTTGAACCGCGGAGACCAGGACGTACTCATGCATCCGCTGGTATTTTCATACAGTATTCTCAGATTTGACCCATTCGCATTGATCACGCTGATTGTGCTTTTGCCGTTTCCCCTGGAACTAAAGGCAAGGTATCTGCCGTCAGGAGACCAAGACGGAGTTTCATGATCCACATTATCGGCGGTATGCTGCACATTACTGCGGCCATCCTCGTCAATGGAAAATATCTGGAAACGGCCGTTCACCATGCCTTCATAGGCGATTCTGTTGCCCTTCGGTGACCAGGAAGGGGACGTGTTGTAATTTCCTTCATACGTGAGTCTTCTGATGTTACTTCCGTCTGTATCCATTATATAAATTTGCGGGGAGCCGGAGCGGTTCGAGACAAAGGCTATCTTCTGATTATCAGGTGACCATGCAGGTGAAACGTCGATGGCATAACTATTGGTAAGGCGCCTGAAACTTCTTTTCTCAATGTCCATTACGTAAATGTTTTCGCTTCCATCCTTGCTCAGGGTGAGCAGCAGCCTCTTCCCATCCCGTGACCATGATCCAGCAAGATTTATCCCGTCGAAATTTGCCATCTTTACCGCTGTGGGAGCATTCATCGCTGTTACATATACATCAGGCTTCCCATCCTTATACGAGGTAAACGCAAGGTATTTACCGTCGGGCGACCATCGGGGCGACATAGTAATAGTTTGGTGTTTGGTTACTCTCGCAAGATCGGTCCCGTCGAAGTTGATTGTATGAATATCGGACCCCCGGCCTTTTTTCAGGACAAACGCGATTTTTGTATTAAATACACCCTCATCTCCTGTAAGGGCAGTAAGAATCTCGCTGGCAAACTTGCGCACCATTACGTTTTTATCTTCAATTTTTCCCGTATATCGTTTCGCAATGATGACATCCCCTTTTACCACATCGAAAAGATAAAAATCCGCAATAAGTTCCCTGCCTTTATACTGAAAACTCCCCTTTACCAAGTATTCCGCGCCAATGGCTGTCCAGTCACCAAACCTGATACTCCCCGCAGTTACACCTGCCCGCTTCGCATCTTCGAGAAACGCTTTTTTGCCGATTATATTAAAGAATCCCGTAAATTCCAGATACTTCCCCAGGGTATCGGAAAACCAGCCGGATAGATCTCCCTGGGGGCTATATCCGCTCATTTTTGTAAAATCTGTTATGGCAATGGGAAATTTCTGGAAAGCAGGGGAATCAATGTCGATATATACCTTGCCGAAGGCATAATATTCCTGAGAAACGACACACATCACGCATACTATGTATATGAATAACTTTAATGATCTCATTTTACACCGTTTCAATATCACCAACACCTCTCGGACTCATAGTAGTCTGCATGCGACGACGTTATCGGAATTCCGCAGAATAGAACCTGATGCCCACGTCGATGCTGCTGTCCCTCATCCATGCCGGAAAAGGGGGTAAAGGACTCGCCTTCTTGATAGCCTTTAAGGCGGACTCATCAAAATATCTATTTCCCGAGCGCTTTTCAAAACTCACATTCGCAATTGTGCCATTTCTCAATATCTGTGTCTGGATGATTGCTTCAATGTTTTCCCTCGGCAATATGCCCGGGGGAAGCGCCCATTGACCCTTAATCCTGGACCAGATTAACGCGTAATACTCATGCATTTGCGTGCCGGACTCTGATTCAGACGCCTGTCTCGATGTTGACGACGCGGACTCTGTTCTTTTCCTAATATCGTCGATTGCTTTATCCACACTGCTGGTCTGCTTTTGGGGCCTGTCTATTCTCCTTATGGGAACAAAAGCATCTGTGTTTTTCCTTAACAACCGGTCACCGGAAAGTGTTCCTTTTAATTCTTGTGCAATCGCCGACGTCGTTTTTTTCGCCTGAAATTCCATAGAAGAACTGACCAGAGATACTGTGTAGACAGGACCGAATGTCCATCGTGGAGAGGGAAGGAGGGGTAAAGAAAAAATGAAAACAAGCACAACGGTATGAAGCAACAGCGACAAGAATATCATTTTATTGCGGCCGTTGTCATAATCCCCCGTCATCCTGTGAAATGTCATCTTGGTTCCTCTGGCGGTTCTGTGATCATCCCCAGTTTATCAACTCCTGCTTTTCTCACCGCAGACATCACTTCAACCACAAATCCATAAGGAACATTCTTGTCAGCCCGCATAAAAACCTCTCTGTCTATCCTGCTTGCAAATATACTTTCCAGTTTTGCACCGAGGTCGGTAATAGATATCTTGTTCTTGTTAATAAATATCTCTTTCCCTCCGTTAATAGTCAGTATAAGTTTTTCCTCTGTCACATCTATACTCTTTGATTTCACGCGGGGAAGGTTTACATCTATGCCCATCTGAAGCATCGGGGCCGTCACCATAAAGATTATTAATAGCACCAGGACGACATCGACAAGAGGGGTGACATTGATTTCAGCGATAAGCTTACTTCCATTATTACGTTTCCTGAAAGACCGCATACAAGCCTCTATTTTTTTACATAATATCGTTCAATAATATTTAGTACTTCGGAAGCGAAGTTATCCATTTCCCCAGACATATCCTTAACCTTATTGAGGTAATAGTTATAAAAAATGACGGCGGGTATGGCAGCGGCGAGACCCGCAGCCGTCGCGATAAGCGCCTCCGAAATGCCCGGCGCCACCACGGCGAGAGTTGCTGAACCCCGCGTCCCGATACCCCTGAATGTGTCCATGATACCCCATACAGTTCCAAATAAACCGATGAACGGCGAAGCGCTTCCCGTCGTTGCCAAGAAACTGAGGGTGCTCTCAAGTTTTGTTGCCTCAGCGCTGCACGCTCTGTTGAGAGCCCTCTCAACATTATCGATCCCTTTCATCTCCAGACTGGGCAGAGATTCATCGGTTTCTTTCACCGTGGGTGACCCCCTCATAACCTTGGTAATCTTGACCAGTTCCGTATAGCCGGCCTGAAATACTTCCGCAATACTGGAGTGTTTATATTTCTTCGACTCAGGGAAAATATCAGAGAGCTTATTGCTTTTCATGTAGACGTCCAAAAAAAGATCGTTCTCTTTCTTTACCTTTTTCATGCTCCTGTATTTCATAAAAATAATGGCCCATGATACAACAGAAAAGAAAAGGAGCAAGAGCAACACAAATTGTACCATCACTCCTGCATTAACGATCATACTAAACAGACTGCCATGGAACTGTCCTCCAAGGCTTGCGGCGGTCACAGACGTAATCTCTTTCAATTCTTTTTCTCCTCACGCAATTTTTTCACGGGATTACCTGTAATGGAAAAAATTTTCTTTGTCAATAGTTTTAGGATAATGTGTCCCTGCAATGGATGTTCGAAAACGAATAAAATCACCAATGGCCCGATCTCATGAAAAATAAAAAAACAGCATACATATCATCCGAATTCCGGAGTAAACGCAACAACGTCATCGATTACAGACGCATTACTAAAAATCATCGCCAATCTGTCCACACCAAGGGCAATGCCGGCTGCATCAGGCATGTTGGCAATATCCTGCAGAAAATGCTCTGCGAGCGGATATAGTGTCTTATTCATTGAATCCCGATAGTTTTGTACCTTTTCTATCCGCACATGATGTTCTTTCATGTCGGTAAGTTCAGAACATGCGTTCGCTATCTCCACTCCCCCCATGTACAGTTCGAATCGTTCGGCGACGCCCGGCTCTTCTTCTTTCGCCTTTGCCAAGGTTGCCCCTGAAACAGGATAGTCAAATAGAATGGTGGGCCGCCCTGATCCCAGATGCGGTTCGATATGACAGACCATGAACTCATCGAATAAGCCCTCATTCACCGCGTCATCCATCTGTACCGGCGCATAGCGGGAAAAAGCCTCTCGGACTGAGATTATTTCCCATGGTTTCCTGAAGCTCAGCGTCTTGCCTTGGTAAAGGATAATGTCCCCATACCCAAGATTATGGGCAACAGAAATAATCAAATCTTCGCATTCCTCCATCAAAAGGCGATAGTCCATGCCCCGGCAATACCACTCCAGCATGGTAAACTCAGGGAGGTGGAATGAACCGCGCTCACCGGAGCGGAAACACTTGCAGATTTGGAATATTTTTGGATAACCCGCTGCAAGAAACCGCTTCATGCAGAGTTCCGGAGATGTATGCAAATACAGATCGCCACAGGAAACGGCATCAATATGAGGTTCAGGAATGGGTGACGGAACGAGAGAAGGTGTTTCTACCTCTAAATAATCCCTGTTTACTAAAAAATCCCGAATGGCATAGATCATTCTGGCACGCGTATGTAAGGCGTCCCGATTTTTTTCCAGTCTCCAATTATCTCTCATCGGGAGTTTATCCCTTGACCCTTGTAAGATATTCGCCGCTGCGTGTATCGACTCTGATCTTTTCTCCTTCTTCGATAAAAGGAGGCACCTGAATCTGATACCCAGTCTGCAAGGTTACAGGCTTTGTTTTACCCGACACAGAATCACCCTTGGCCCATGGTTCGGCTCCGACGACAACCAGATCAACAAAATTCGGCACTGTGACCCCCAATGGCCTGTCTTCGAAAAAAAGAACTTCTACCTCTAAATTATCGATAAAGAAATTTCTGGCCTCTCCAACTTGCTCTTCGGTGAGAAATACCTGGTCATAACTTTCATTATCCATGAAGCAATATTTTTGTTCTTCTTTGTAAAGGAATTGCATCTTTTGCTCCCGGAGGTCCGCCGGCTCAAAAGTATCCGCGGATCGGAACGTCCTCTCAAACTGAGCTCCCGTGATCATGTTGCGCAGTTTGGACCGGTACAAAGCCTGCCCCTTTCCCGGTTTTACAAAGTTGAATTCCGTAACGATATACGGCTCATTTTCCAGCTTAATCCTTAAGCCTTTCTTCAAATCACTCGCACTGTACATGCTGCACCTGCTCTCCTTTCGTTCCGACGAATTCTCCCGTTCGTTTTCTCAAATTCCTTAATTCACTTCCCCGTTCTTGTCAAAAAAATATTCACGTTTCTCAAGACATTTCGCCAAAGAATCGGAAAACGGAGAGAGAGGGTATTTGCCCATCCCCCCCGGGACGTCGAAAACATACTGAGGCACGCAGAGTCCTGATACATTTCTCCACAGTTTTTCCATTATCCTCAATCCCGATTGCACATCTGTGCGAAAATGATCCGCACCTTTTACCGGATCACATTGNNAACACAGACTGGTTTGAAACGGGAATCCCCGCCTCCAGCAGCATTTCACAGGCACGCGACGCCTCCGGGGAAATCTCACGGGGATGATTGAATTGAGTATTGAACCAGAGAGGACGGTATTTACGCAGCATGGAGCACAGTTGCGTGGTGATTCTCATGGGCATTACAACGGGGATGCGGCTCCCTATACGAAGTACTTCCATATGGGAAATTGCACGTAATGATCCAAGAAACCATTCAAGAGTGCCTTCGTCTAAAGTCAGGGGATCACCTCCGGAAAGGATGACTTCGCGTATGGCCGGCGCCGCAGACACATATTCAATCATGCGTGTAAGATATGCCGTCTTATCTCGCGGTAATTTTTTCTTCCACATCCACTTGCGGTTGCAATGCCGGCAATATGAAGCGCATGTATTGGTAATGATCACGACACAGCGATCGGGATAACGGTGTATCAGTCCCGGAACAGGCATGTCCCGCACCTCTTCCAAAGGATCGTCCATCCCGCCCAGTGAAAATTCAATTTCCCTCCGATCAGGAAAGCACTGAAGAGCAATGGGGTCGTTTTCATCCGCCGCATTCATTAAAGAAAAATAAAACGGAGTAATACTCAGGGGATAAAACCTTACCACCGTTTCATATTCTTTAAGAACTGCCGCACTTATGCCGAGAGCCCTGGCCAATTGAGGAATGGTATGTATACGATTCCTATATTGCCATTCCCAATCATACCAGTCTTTCGGCGGCACATGGGGCCATGCTTTCACCACATCGGCATTGTTCATCGATTTCATGCTCAGGGTCATTCCCTGTATAATATTTTTTAAAGGTTTCCCGCTATGGTAAAATTTATAGCACTAATAATTAATTAATACAAATGAGAACCCCATAAAAATGTCCCCGTAAAAGGTTAACCATGATTACTTCTTAAAAAGTGACCAGTGTTTTTTAAAGGACTCAAGAAGGCGAGAATTTTCCCCAATCCCCGAGGTAGGATAATTATTAAAATAAAATATTGCATATTTTTTTAATATGTCTTATAGGGCGCGCCTAAAATTTATTGCCGGGCAAATGCATGAATGTAGAGATGTTTATTTACCATGAGGAATAATGGATGTGAAAAACAAACTTCAGTCGAAGAGATATATGGGATCGTTGCTTGATTTCCGGTATGAATTCCTTATGTATTAGCCATTGCATAAAAAAACGGAATGAGTGATAATGCATATCATACATCATGGAGAAATGAAATGGGATATCCGGAGATGATGCGGGATATTATTGAACAGGTGAGAAGGGAAGAATCCAAAAGCAAAAGGGAAAACATCACCATGCATGCGGGTGTTGTTCAGTGTGATTGCCACGATCACGCAGAAGATTTGATAAGAGCGGCCAATGAGGCCCTTCTTAAGGACAAAAAAGAATCAAAATAAATTGGGAACGCTTCGAGGATAAATGCATAATTCAGGGGAGATCTGAGGGATCCCCCTGCAAAAGATTTCACTATAAGCCTCGGTTATTGCATTAAAGGAGACCATATCTATGAAATCACTATCGAAAGATGAGATGAAAGCTTTGATGAGCACACAAAATCCACCGTGTATTTCATTATTTATGCCCACCTATCGTGCGGGCGTTGAAATTCAGCAAAATCAAATAAGACTCAGAAATCTTCTTCGTCATGCCGAAGAAGAATTACTCGCCAAGGGACTTCGTGCGAGTGAGGTAAAGAAGTTGCTTGAACCCGTGCAGGGGCTCTTGGGGAATGTCATTTTCTGGCGGCAGCAGAGTGACGGCCTTGCCGTATTTCTCTCCGTTGATGTGTTTAACTACTACTGTCTGCCGATACATTTTGATGAATTTTTAGTCGTCGCCGAACGTTTTCACGTGAAGCCGCTTCTGCCGGTGCTCAGTGGTGAGGGGCGCTTCTTCATTTTAACCCTCAGCCAAAAGGGAAGTTATCTTTATGAGGGTACAAAGCAAAGCATAAGAAAGATTGAACTGGAAGCGATCCCCAAAAGTCTTGCCGAGGCGCTCCAGTATGATGATTTGGAAAAACAAATCCGTTTTCATAGAGGCACGGCGAGAGGCGGAGAGCGCGGATCAATGCTTTCGGGCGGTGGGGCAGAGCTGGATGATGCGAAGGAAAACATACTAAAATACTTCAGACAGATTGACAAGGGATTACATGCCCTGCTGAAAGAAGAAAAAATACCTCTGGTGCTGGCCGGTGTCGATTATCTCTTCCCGATTTATAGAGAAGCGAATACCTATCCTCATCTCATGGATGAAGGGATTACGGGGAATCCCAAGGGACTAAGTACGGAACAACTCCATAAACAGACATTGGAGGTCGTAAAACCATATTTTCTCAAGGCCGAACAAGACGCTATCGCCCAATACAGACAGTCTTCCGGTACAGGATTGACTTCCAATGATATTAAAGAAATTGTCCCGGCCGCATATCATGGACGGATTTCATCGCTTTTTGTCACCACAGGTCATCAGCAATGGGGGTTTTTTAATCAGGAACGGAATGAACTGGAATTACACGGAAAAATGAAACAAGGTAGTGAGGGCCTTGGGGATTTTTCCGCCATACAGACGCTCTTGAATGGCGGCACCGTCTTTTCGCTTCCTTCAGAAAAAATGCCGGATGATGCACCGATAGCGGCAGTATTTCGGTATTGAACTGGATATAAAGTGCTCTTATCACAACGCCTCATACCCTTTGGGGCGTGCCAGGAAGGAATAAATAACGCTCCCCCCGTGAGTCGCCCTTGAAAACAGGGAGACTTATGGGGATTTTTCAGTCACCTTCCAAATCTCCCTGCCTTTCTTTACCAATGGGGAAACAGAGGTGGCTGTTTTCGTGGTCAATTCCCCGCATGGATATGCAGAAACGAAAAATTCATGTAGCACGGCTTTCAGTGCTGTCGAATACCGCTCTTGTGGTTATGAAGCTTGCGGTCGGGCTGATGATCGGTTCTGTATCCATAATGTCTGAAGCGATCCATTCAGGAGTGGATCTCCTTGCCTCACTGATCGCCACGTTTTCTGTCAGCAAATCCAGTCTCCCCGCCGATTCAAACCATCCCTTTGGTCATGGAAAGCTTGAAAATATTTCCGGCGTCATCGAAGCATTGCTGATATTTCTCGCCGCCATATGGATTATTTATGAGGCAACAAAAAAACTTTTGAATCCGGAGCCTATTGAATACGTCAGTTGGGGCATCGGTGTGATGGCAATATCCACTGTCGTGAACATAATCGTATCCCGATTGCTCTTCAAGGTCGCAAAAGAAACCGATTCCATAGCCCTGGAAGCTGACGCCTGGCACTTGCGAACGGACGTGTATACCTCTATCGGTGTCATGGTAAGCCTTGCGCTGATTTGGATAGGTCATCTTATTACGCCTGACCCTCAAATCCATTGGCTGGACCCGGTCGCAGCGATCGGTGTTGCATTACTTATATTAGGCGCTGCCTATAGATTGACACTTCAATCGGCCCGGGATCTGATGGATGTGACTCTTCCCGCGGAAGAAGAGGCATGGATACGCGCACTGATTATGAAACACCAGCCTGTCATACACGGGTTTCATCAATTGCGTACACGTAAGGCCGGAAATTTCCGCTTTGTAGACTTCCATATTAAGGTTGAGCCATGCATGTCTGTCGAGGAATCTCACCAGATCACCGACACGTTGTCAAAAAGCATTGAAACTCAATTCCTCAATACGAGCGTCACCGTTCACACTGAACCCTGTGACGGCAAATGCGTCGGTTATTGTCTGACCGGATGTCTCCTGACCGAAAAAGAGAGGAAGAGAGTGATGCAAGAAAGAAATGCCGTCAGCCCTTATAAATAAACCTTTCGAACAACTTATGAAAGGGAGTCCAGCGAGAATCATCATCACTGGAATCCTCGATGAATTCCTGAAAGGCATTCACTTTTGCATCGAGATCATCAATATGATGGACGATCAATGCCTCCAGAGTCTTTGGGCGTTTCGGTGAACCGAATTCATGCGTGCCATGATGACTCAGCACGATATGCCGGAGTTCCATGGCCAAGTGCTCCGGAAAATCTTCTAGAGAGGCAATTTTTGTATCCAGCATCTCTATACCGATTACGATATGCCCAATGAGCCTCCCCTGATCGCTATAATCAAAAATACTGTCATAAGAATATTCATAAATCTTCCCTATGTCATGGAGAAGTCCGCCCGTTACCAAAAGGTCCCTGTTGATGCCCTCATAATAGTGCGCGAGCTGATCTAACAGGCGAATCACCGAGAGGGTGTGTTCGAGGAGGCCTCCAATATACACATGATGAAAACCTTTTGCTGCGGGGGCCTTTTTGAACAGGGCGGCTATCTTCTCGTCATGGAAAAATGCATGCAACAATTTCTTCAGGCACGGGGTCTGTATCTGTTCGATAAAGGCCATGAGGTCTGCGAACATCTCATCGATGCTTCCTTTTGCAACAGGCAAGTATTCTGCCAGAGCGACATTGGAATCTTCCATCTTCCTGAGACTATTTATGGTAATTTGAATGGTGTTTTTAAAACTGATTGCCCCCCCCTGTGCCAGGATTACATCTCCTTTTTTAAAAACCTTATCCCATTCGATCGCGTTTTCCCATATCTTCCCGTCGACCTCACCTGTTCTGTCCTTGAGGCGAATGTTAAGATATGGGGCTCCTCTTTGAGAAAAGGCCATATTCTTTTCCGTTACAAGAAATGAGTCATTGACCTTCTCGCCTGGCTTGATGTCCTTGATATACACAGACTTCGTTTTCATATAACCACCCGCCATTCATGACAATACACATTCATTTTACCGCCCCTTACAGATCCTATCAGGGTTATTCCCGCCTCCATGGATGCATGAATGGCAGTGGACGTCGGAACCGACATGGATACGATTAACGGTATCCCCAGATTCCAGACCTTGTTCACTATTTCCAGAGAAACCCTCCCCGTTCTCACAATGGTCTTGTCCGAGCAGTCAATGTCATTGAGGAGGGAGTAGCCGCCGAGCATATCAATTGTGTTGTGTCTCCCGATATCTTCCCGCACAATAATAATACGCTCACCTTGAGCCAGCGCGGATGAATGGGTACCCCCTGTTATCTTATGAAAGTGCGAAGAGTCAATCAGTTTTTCCACGAGAGTGAATATAATTTTCGGAGAAATGCAGATGCCCTTCTCCAATAAACTCTTCGGCACATGACTTATATCGTCCCTTACCCAGCTTCTGGCTCCGCTTGAGGCGATGATCTTTCCCGCATCCTTTCCATTCAAAGGTAATCGGATCTCGCCTTTCGTTGAGACAGCGACACTCCATCTCTCATGAGAAACTTCCAGTTGCGCTATGTCTGCTGCGTGCCGAATGAACCCCTCCGATCTGAGAAAACCAACGGCAAGATCTTCTGTATGATTTCCATTGCAGGCGAGAGTGATAATCTTCTGACCATTAAGAAATATCTCGAGAGGCACCTCTTTAATGATATCAGCAGAGGCCTTCCTGAAACCGTCATCGTTGTACACATGTATGTCAAATTTCTCGATATCCGCCTTGGCTGCCATGGTGCTATTTCTCTCTTAAAATGCGGTGATCACCTGCTCTGATCGTGAGTTTCGTTATATCGAAGTATTCCATTAACGGTATGATGAATTTTCTTGAGAGGCCGGTCAATTCTTTGAAACTTGCCGGTGTGGCTTTTCCTTCTCTCAAAAGAAGGTTTTTATAATTTTCTCTGAGTTTCAATAAAATTTCTTTATGAAAATAGAGATCTTCATTAATCTTTGTAAGTGTGCCCTCCTTGAGCATTACATTGAGGACGCTCTCCACCTGGTTTTTCCGGTCGGCAAACTTTTCCATAACCTCCTTGAGGGTAGGGGGAGTAAGTCCTGACTCAATATAGATGTTTTCCATCCTATTCCGCAGATCATCCAGATCGCCCTTTAAATCTACACGATGCCCGGGTATGCGAAGGTTTTCTCTCTCAATGACTAACGTTCCTTTCCTCTCCATCTCTTTCACTGCCTTATTGAAAAGCCTTGGGCTTACATATTGGCCTGTGGCATTCCTCAACTCTTCTTTTACAATGCCTTCTCTCAGGGGATGCCTCTCGTGGTACGCCTGCACATCCCGCAGAATCTGCCTCTGGAGATCCTCATACACGGGGGCAAATATACATCTGGATTCATCAACATCTAAAATAACAATCTTTTTCGCGGAAGAAAGTTCTTTGAGAATTTCCCTTAGGCGGTTTTGATGAATCCCCGTTCTTATGACAAGCTCCAGGAGCTCTATGCCCACAATTCCCGACCGCTCAATAATAAGGGTAGCTCTCTCTGAATCAGTGCCACTGTGTAACAGATCACACTCAAGAAGTACCTTTTCAGAATGTCTTTTATGTTTTTTAGGAAGGGGATCGATTATTATGCCTCCTCCAATTGTCGTCACGGGCGAATAGCTCCTGATGACAAACCTGTCACCGGATACGGCAACAATTGGGGACTCCAGAATAAGCTGTGCATAGCCTCTGGCTCCTGGTTCCATCTCTTCGCGATCTAAAAGTATTGTCCGGCCTATTACTTCATTTGTTCCCACATGGAACCTTACCAGACTCCTGTTTTTTATTTTTTTTTCGTTGTGCGCTAAATATTCAATGAATACATCCAACCGGTTCGTTGGCTTAAGCATATGCGGACGAGAGAGCACATCGCCCCTGGAAATCGTGGCCTTTTCGACTCCCTGCAGATTTATTGCCGTCCTTTGACCCGCCTCAGCAACGTTCGCACTCTGATTGTGGACTTGGATACCTCGAACCTTCGCGGTAATTCCCGTGGGTAGTATTTCCACCTCTTCGCCTATCTTTACATCCCCGGAAATCAGGGTTCCCGTAACAACCGTGCCAAACCCCTTCATGGTAAACACCCTGTCCACGGGCAATCGGAAAAGACCCGCATCGGCTTCTTCTTTTATCTCTGATGCCACTTTCCCCAGGGCATCCAGCAATTCATTCAGGCCTGCGCCCGTCAGGGAAGAAACCGGGACCACAGGAGACGCTTCCAGAAACGTTCCTTTTAGGAATTCATGAACATCTTCATTCACAAGGTAAAGCCATTCTTCATCTACCATGTCTATTTTGGTGAGGGCGACCAAGCCTCTTTTAATGCCGAGGAGCGAGCAGATGTTCATGTGTTCTCGTGTCTGGGGCATGACGCCTTCATCCGCAGCGATAACCAGGATCACCATATCGATACCCGCGGCTCCCGACACCATATTCTTTATGAATTTTTCATGGCCGGGAACATCCACTATGCCGAATGTCTCACCGCGTGGCAGAACAAGAGAAGCAAAACCGAGTTCAATGCTGATTCCCCTTTCCTTCTCTTCTTTGAGCCTGTCCGTATCAATTCCGGTGAGAGTCTTAATGAGGGCTGTTTTTCCATGATCAACGTGCCCGGCTGTGCCTATTATGAAGTGTTTCATGAGGACTTAAATAACAAACTACATAGTATTTCACAATAACAAAAATCTCCTTTTCAATTTATGCGTAATCGTGCTTTTCTCTGCATGAACGGCGGATAAAATCTTCCCTTGAAATAATAAGTTTAAATCTGTTAGCATAATTAAATTTGAAAGGACCGTTATGTCTATGAGAATACTTGGTCTTGATTACGGAAGCAAAAGGATTGGTGTCGCGGTGAGCGATGAATTGGAAATCATCGCCCAGGGATTGGCCACCATCACCAGAAAAAATCAAAAAAATGATCTCGATGAGATCGCCAAGGTTNNAGATTTGCAAAACTATTGGAGGCGAAACTTCGCATCCCCGTGATCAAATGGGACGAAACCCTTACGACAAAAGAGGCGGAAGATATCCTGATACAGGCTCATGTGCGCAGGGAAAAGAGAAAACTCGTGGTTGACAAACTTGCCGCCACCCTGATTCTCCAGGGATACCTGGACAACCGGAAACGTATGGGTAACCCGCATAGCGGTTAGGCAGCGCAATTCATGCAACGACAAAGAATGAAAAACAAATTCGTAAAAAAAATCATTATCTCAACCGGGGTTGTCTGTATCCTTCTCGCGTTCATAACGATCCACTATGCCGTCAACCCGGCAGATAACCAAAACAGAACCGTGATAGTGAATATTCCCAGAGGTACCGGGTTTCTCCACACAGTGGCAATTCTTGAAAAAGCGGATTTGATAAAGAACAAGTATCTCTTTTACCTGCTCGCAATTTCGAAAAACGCGCAAAGCCATATTAAGGCAGGCGAATATGAACTTGCAACCTCTCTGTCGCCGATGGAAATCATTGATAAATTAGTGAGGGGTGATATTNNGAGGAGAGTGTGTTTCTTTCCCTCTCTTCAGATGTCACATTTTTAGCCTCTTTAGGTATAGAGGGCAGACACGCAGAAGGGTACCTCTATCCGGATACGTACCGCTTCGATAAATCGATGAGCGCGAAGGATATCATGAAGATGATGGTAACTCAATTCTGGAAAATGTTTAACCCGGAGATGCAAAAAAGAGCAACTGAAATGGGCATGACAATACCCCAGGTGGTAACCCTGGCTTCTTTAATCGGGAAAGAATCGGGATACAAAGAAGAAAAACCTTTGATTTCGGCTGTATTTCATAACCGGCTGAAGAGAAGAATGAGACTGCAATGCGATCCTACTGCCGTGTACGGTGTGAAAAATTTTTCCGGAATGATAACAAAAAAACATCTTATGAGATATACCCCCTACAATACATACCTTATCAGCGGATTGCCTCCCGGCCCTATTGCCAACCCCGCGATTGATTCACTTCAGTCAGCCCTCTACCCTGCCCCTGTAAATTATCTTTATTTCGTGTCGAATAATGATGGTTCCCACCAATTTTCATCCTCCCTTTCTGCTCACCAGAAAGCGGTTTTAAAATATCAAATTAAAAGAAAAAAAGAGTAATTTTTTTCTTNNTTGTGGAGGAAAATCTCGTGTCTGTCTTCAGGGGTCAGTACTATCATACCATAGACGACAAATGCCGCATCATCTTTCCGGCAAAACTGCGGGAAGTCTTCGCCGAAAAATACGACAGCAGGCTGGTTATCACAAACTGGGACAATTATTTAATGGTCTTTCCCTATGACGAATGGCGGATCCTTGAGGAAAAGGTCAGCCATCAGTCGCTGTTGCGCAGGGAAGTCAGGGCTTTTCAACGTTTCTTCATTTCTCCCTCAGTAGACTGCTCTTTCGACAACCAGGGCCGGGTTCTCATTCCTCCTAACCTGAGAGAGTACGCAGCTCTTGATAAAGACATCGTTCTGGCGGGCATGATCAAGGTTATAGAAATATGGAGTAAAGAACGATTTGATGAAGAGATGAAGAAAACAGTAGGCGACATCGACAATTTCAGCAAATATATGGCTGATTTAGGGATATAGCAAAGGCCTATGGCATGTGTACATTCCATATACCCGTCATGCAGAGAGAGGTTATTGAGTCTCTTCAGTGCCGGCCAGGCGGTATTTATGTGGATGGAACCGTCGGAGGGGGAGGACATGCCAGCGAGATTCTCCGTGTTACCGCTCCCGATGGTCTGCTGGTAGGTATCGACATCGATGATGACGCACTCCGGGCTTCGGAGGAATTGTTACAGCCCTTTGGTAAGAGGAAGATACTTGTCAAGGGTAATTTTGCAGATATCACTAAAATCTTAGGCAATTTACACATCAAGGAGGTTGACGGTATCCTTCTTGATTTGGGGGTTTCTACTTATCAGCTGAAAACAGCTGACAGGGGCTTCAGCTTCTCTTTGGATGCCGCCCTGGATATGCGAATGGATCAGAGCCGTGGTACTTGTGCGTACGACATCATTAATACTTTTCCAGAAAAAGAGTTGGTGAGAATCATTAAAGAGTATGGAGAGGAGATAATGGCGGAAAGGATTGTAAGGATGATCGCGGCACAAAGAAAAGTATCCCCTATTAAAACAACATCGGAACTTGCCGCTCTTATCCTCAAGGCATTGCCCGCACGCTCAAGGTCTCAAAAAATCCACCCCGCAACGAAAATGTTCCAGGCAATAAGGATATATGTAAATAATGAATTGCTGAATCTCTATGACGCCATTAATCAGGGGATTAATGCACTCAAAATCTACGGACGTATTTCCATTATATCGTTTCATTCCCTGGAAGACCGCATAGTAAAAAACACCTTCCGTTCGTGGGAAAAGGGGTGTATTTGTCCCACGAATTTTCCTTTCTGCACATGTCACAGAAAAGCCAAGCTAAAAGTATTAACGAGAAAACCCCTAATACCTCAGAGCTCTGAAATACACGCCAATCCGAGGGCACGAAGCGCCAAACTGAGAACTGCCGAGAGGATTTAACGAATGCAGTCAGAAGAAGTCATTCATGGGAATGTAAGTATTAAGGAGACGGCATCCTCCGAATTAAAATACTCCCCCTTTATCTTTGTTACCTTAGTGCTCATGGCGGTGGCCCTCGTGTATGTATGGTCACATATCCGCATGACGGAACTCGAATACATGGTCGCCGAGGAAATGAGCAAAAAAGAATCTCTTTTAGAAGAGCAGAGAAAGCTGAACGTTGAAATCGCGACGCTGAAATCACCACAAAGGATCGAGTCATTTGCGAAACATAAATTGCAGATGTCTTATCCTGAAAGGGAACAGGTCATAGTCCTGAACAACCACAACGACGTGGCGCAGAGCTCACACAAGGATTGAGCATAATTGGGGATACTCCTATGTCCGGCGAATCGAAAAAATGGTTAAAATTCAGAATTGTCACTCTTCTGGTATTTTTTTTAATACTCTTTATCACCCTCATATCAAGGGCGTTTCAGATTCAGGTGCTGTCGGGAAAAATGCTGAAAACCCTTGCGGAAAAACAACACATAAAAACCCTCCAGATAGAACCGGAAAGAGGCATCATATTTGATCGTAACGGCGAAAAGCTCGCCGCGAGTGTCATGGCTCACTCAGTCTATGCCGATCCATCGAGAATAAGTAACCCTGCCTATGTCGCCCATAAAGTCGCACCGATTTTGAACATTGACAGACGCACTGTGGTGAAGAAAATTTCAGGATCAAAAAATTTCTGCTGGCTGGCGAGGAAGATCCCCTCTGAACAGGCGAGCAAAATCGAAGCCCTGAATATGGACGGCATCTTCATAATCAAAGAGCCGAAACGTTTCTATCCGAACGGTGAACTGGCGGGGCGCCTCGTGGGATTTGTAGGAATGGACTATACAGGACTTGAGGGGCTGGAACTGAAATACGACAGCTATCTCAAAGCAACGCCGGAAACATTGACCTGGGCGCGGGATGCCAGAGGGAAGCGATTGTACCCGAGAATTGAAAAGGCCGTCACTGAGCAGGAAGAAGGACACAACCTCATTTTAACCATCGATAACCGTATCCAGCATATCGTGGAATCAAATTTAACGGAGGCTATTGCATCCAAAGGTGCAAAAGGCGGTTTTGTTATTGTCATGGACCCGAAAACCGGCGAAATTCTTGCCCTCGCTGATCAGCCGGGATTCGACCCAAATAAATTCTCCAGTTACAATCTTGGAAAAGGAAAGAACAAGGCCATTACGGATTGTTTCGATCCTGGCTCAACCTTCAAACCTTTTCTCGCCGCGGCGGCGCTTGAAGAAGGTATCGCCAAAGAAAACGACAGGTTTTATTGCGAAAACGGAACCTACANNCATGATATTCTAAAATATTCGAGCAATATTGGATGTATCAAGGTTTCTGAAAAGCTTGGAAAAGAAAAATTCTATCACTATATTACACAATTCGGATTTGGCTCAAAGACAGGAATAGATCTTCCCGGCGAAGTCAGTGGTCTTTTGAGGGCGCCGCACAACTGGACAAGGGTTGACGCATCGACCATTGCTTTCGGCCAGGGTATCTCCGTTACGGCTATTCAGCTCATTACCGCCCTATCTGCCATAGCCAACGATGGTCTCCTCATGAAGCCTCACATCGTACGTGCAGTAGTGGACAAGCAAGGCCGAGTAATAAAAAAATTTGAGACCACTCCTGTAAGGCAAGTCATATCCCCGAAGACAGCGAGAAGGCTCACTGCCATACTGAAAGACGTGGTGGGGGATGATGACGGAACCGGTGCAAGAGCGCACATTGTCAATGTTGCCGTAGCCGGCAAAACAGGAACATCCCAAAAGTTTGACTTTGCGAGAAAAGCCTATTCTTCTGAAAAAGTCCGTACCTCTTTTATGGGATTTTTCCCTGCTGAAAATCCTCAGATTGCCATTCTGGTTACGCTCGACGAACCGCAGAGGGACAAATGGGGTGGATTGGCGGCGGCACCTGTGTTTAAAAATATTGGTGAACAGATCTTGACACGTTTCAAAACTGATATTAAAGAAAGCCCCTTCGTCGTTCCTGAAGAAGAAAAAAAGGAAAGCGTGAAATTAAAACTCGTGTCGACACCCCAAATAATAAGCGCTCAGGCGTATGCGGAAAAAGACACGGATGAGCCATACATGCCGGATTTCAGTGGAATGACCATAAAAGATACCCTAAAGAAGGCAAGGGAAAAAGGTATTGATGTGAAAATCGCGGGAAGTGGCTGGGCTGTAAACCAGGAACCGAAGGCCGGTGTTGGTCTCCTCACGCATCGGTCATGTACCGTCACATTCAGTACAGGATATTGAGGAATCAATGTGCAACTACAGGCTGTTTTAAAAGACATCGATATCCTTAAGGTCTCCGGAAATTTTGCGGGAGACGTCTCAGCCATTTGCTATAATTCAAAAACATGTGAAAGAAACAGTCTGTTTGTGGCCGTGAGCGGATTGAAGTTCGACGGTCATCATTATATTTTAGAAGCGGTTGAACGGGGTGCAAAATTTATTATTCACGAAAAGGACTACACCCCCCCGCCCGGAGTTGTATCTCTCCGCGTTCCCGAGAGCCGGAGAGTTCTTGGTGTCCTCGGAAAAAATTTCTATAACGACCCTTCCTCTCGTCTTTGTCTCATAGGGGTTACGGGAACAAACGGAAAGACAACCATAACCTATTTGCTGGAATCCATTCTTTATGCGGCCGGATTCCGCGCGGGTGTGCTGGGAACAATCAACTACCGGTTTCAGGGCAAGACGATGCCCGCACCGAATACAACTCCGGAGTCATACGAATTACAAAGAATTTTAAGAGAAATGGTCGATCAGGAAATTACCCACGCAGTGATGGAAGTATCATCTCATGCAATTGATTTAAGAAGGATCGATGATTGTTCATTCGACGTGGGAATATTCACAAATCTCTCACAGGATCATCTTGACTACCATAAAACCTTAGAAAATTATTATCAGGCGAAGAAGCGTTTTTTTGACAAAATTCTCCCTTCAAGCACAAAAAGTCGCCGCAGCATAATCATCATAAACGCAGATGACCACTGGGGACAGAGGCTTCTGAAAGAAGTCGGAACAGGCATCCCCGTGCGGACATTCGGAATGGAGAGCGTATGTGACACTACGGTGAGTCAATATTCTCTTTCGCTTGAGGGAATAAGAGCTGATATCACCGCGGGGGACAGGTCTTTTTCCGTATCTTCCCCCCTGATTGGAAAATTTAATCTGTACAATATACTGGCAGCGACAGCCGCAGCCTACTCACTTAAAATTCCTGATGACGTCATTCAGAAGGGTATCGAGAATTTAAAAAATGTACCGGGACGCCTCGAAAAAATAATTGTCCCCGGAAAACCTGACGTCTTTGTCGACTACGCGCATACGGAAGATGCACTCCTCCGGGTATTGCAGAATTTATCTGAGTTCAAAAAGGATAAAATCATCACCGTTTTCGGATGCGGTGGCGACAGGGATCGCGGGAAAAGACCTCTCATGGGGAGCGCAGCGACAACATGGAGCGACTTGACCATCCTGACTTCAGACAACCCCAGAACGGAAGACCCGCTCTCTATAATCAGCCAAATAGAAGAAGGCGTTCGCAGAAGTTCTGTGAAAAAGTATCTTCCTGAAGAGATTAATAATAACACTCCTGAAAAAAGTTATGTGGTAATACCTGATCGAAAAAAAGCCATTGAGACGGCGGTCTCTCTCGCCGGTGTTTCAGATATCGTACTCATCGCCGGGAAAGGACATGAGAACTACCAGATAATAGGAAGCGAACTCCTGCCGTTTGACGACAGGCTTGTTGCGAGAGAAGCACTTATAAAGAAATAATACAGGTAACGGTATTGAAAGAAGAACAGACTCTTCCCATATTCTCCGCTCTAGAGATCGTACATGCTACCGGAGGAAACATGCTCAGCGGGCGTGGAGAGGTTATATTCAACGGCGTATCCACGGATTCACGACAAATAGTGAAGGGGAGCCTGTTTATCCCTCTGAAGGGAGAGAAATTTGACGGTCATGAGTTTATTGCCGATGCNNGGTATTTCATGGCGTATCAACAGATTCGAGACAAATCCGATCGGGAAATCTTTATATACCTCTCAAAGGAGAAAAATTTGACGGTCATGATTTTATTGCCGGTGCAGTGAGCGCCGGCGCCGCTGGTTTTCTGATCCAGAAAGGTTCGGAACACACGCTGCACCAGACATTCGAGCACGCTACTGTCATCAGCGTCGGGGACACCTTAACGGCGCTGGGAGATATTGCCCATTTCTGGCGGAAAAAACGCAGCGCGGCTATCGTGGCCATCACGGGTAGTTCCGGAAAAACAACCACGAAGGAAATGATCGCAACGATTGCCGGCATGACCAAAAAGGTCACGAAGGCAAGAGGGAATTTCAACAACCTGATCGGTCTTCCGCTGTCTATTCTCCAGATAGGTGACAGGCATGAAGTCGCCATTCTCGAGATGGGTACAAACGCACCGGGAGAAATCGGCAGGCTTACCCGCATCGCCGAACCGGACATCGGCGTGATTACCAACATCGGTCCCGCTCACCTGGAGGGCTTGAAAACCCTTGATGCCGTGCGGGACGAAAAATGCGATCTCTTTCGCACAATGCCAGACACCGGGGTTGCCATTATTAACATTGACGATAAGAAATTACTGGTTTCAGAGAAAGAGTGGCGGGGACAAATAGTAACCTTCGGGTTCAGCGAAAAAGCCGATGTTTCAGCAGACAACATCAAAATACATGGAAGAGAGAGAACAACATTTACCATCAAGATAGCGAAGTTCAGACAGGACATTACCATGTTTACGATCGGGAGTCATAATATTTATAATGCCCTTGCTGCCGCTGCATCTTCCTGCGCACTGGGTATTGAATACCCGACGATCTGTCAGGGTTTAATGGCATTTCAGCCCATCTCCGGACGCATGGAGATCCATCGGCTGAATAATGGAGCATTTATCATTAACGATACGTACAATGCCAACCCTGCATCGTTTCGTGCCGCCCTTGAAACCTTGCAAGATTTAAAAGGGAATCACCGTAGCATCGTAATTATGGGTGATATGCTTGAGCTTGGAGAACAGGCAGAGGAACTGCATGAAGGAATCGGGAGTCTTATGGCAGACACTGAGGTGGGCATCATATTCCTCAGAGGAAGGCTCTCCCCGGCGACGGCAGCGGGGGCATTGAAAAGAAATATGCCAAAGGAACAGATAATTTATTTTGAAGCACCCGATGAAATAATGCCGCGCCTCTCGTCCTCTATGAAGAAGGGTGACTGTATCCTTGTCAAGGGATCGAGACAAACAAAAATGGAAGATACGGTGCAGAAGATAATGGAAGTGTTCGGCCTGGAAGTACAACGGGAACAGCGCGGAAAGGAATTGTAAATGATTTACCATCTCTTATATCCCCTTCATACGACATTTTCCTATTTTAATGTCTTCCGCTATATTACGTTCCGGACAATCTATGCTGCGGTTACGGCGCTGATCATTTGTTTTGTCATCGGCCCCTGGTTGATCAGGAAACTCCAATCCCTGCAAATCGGCCAGACTATCAGGGACGACGGCCCCGACACCCACCTTGCAAAACAGGGAACACCGACCATGGGAGGAGTCCTCATCATTTTTGCCGTCGTTATCTCTACCCTTCTCTGGGCCAACCTTACCGTCGATTATGTATGGCTCGTTGTTTTGGTCATCGTCGGCTATGGACTTATAGGATTCACAGATGATTACAGGAAACTTACCAGCCAGAGCAGTCGGGGAATATCGGGGAAAGTGCGACTTCTCGGAGAAATCGTTATAGCGCTCTTTGTCAGCATTATTCTCTACATCAAGCCAGGATTCACTTCAAACCTGACCATACCGTTTTTCAAAACAGTGCTCCCCGATCTGGGATGGGGATACATCATACTTTCCACATTTATCATCGTCGGTACGGCAAATGCGGTGAACCTGACGGACGGCCTGGACGGCCTTGCCATCGGTCCGGCCATAACATGTTTTATGACATATCTCCTCTTTGCCTATTTTGCCGGGAACATAAAAATTGCCAATTATCTACAGATCCCTTACGTGGCAGGAACGGGAGAGCTTGCCGTTCTTTGCGGCGCCACAGTGGGAGCAGGTCTTGGTTTTCTGTGGTATAACGCCTACCCCGCCCAGGTTTTTATGGGAGACACGGGGTCCCTTTCCTTAGGCGGCGCCCTCGGTACGTTGGCCATCGTTACAAAGCAGGAAATACTTCTGGCTATTGTGGGCGGCATATTTGTGATGGAAACCTTTTCCGTTATCTTCCAGGTAGGTTGGTTCAAGATGTCTAACGGTAAGCGTATCTTCAGAATGGCGCCAATCCATCACCACTTTGAACTTAAGGGATGGGCGGAACCAAAAGTGATTGTAAGGTTCTGGATAATTTCCATACTCCTCGCCCTGGTGGCCATCAGTACCTTGAAATTGAGATGAGATGAATTATGGATCTTGCCGGGAAAAACATATTAGTCATAGGCCTGGGAAAGACAGGCATCGCCTCTGCCCGTTTTCTCTTAGGGCAAGGCGCCAACGTTTTTGTGACCGATGCAAAACCTTTCCCGGAACTGAATGAGGCGTTCTCGGAAATAGGCACTGCTTGTGGGAATTGGAAATTCTGTGAATATGATCCGAATATTCTCACACAGATAGAGTTGATCATCCCCTCTCCCGGTGTACCGCCGTCCAACATGATCCTTGCCGGGGCTGTCGAGAAAAATATTCCTGTTGTAAGCGAGATTGAACTCGCCTACAGATTCTTAAAACCGCCCATGATTGCCATTACCGGCACGAATGGAAAAACGACCACGACAACCCTCATAGGTAATATTCTCGCAAAAGAAGGGAAAAAGGTGTTCGTGGGAGGAAACATCGGAAATCCTCTGATCGGATACATTGATGGAAAACAGGAAGACGAATTCGCCGTGGTGGAGGTGAGCAGTTTCCAATTGCAGTGGATTCATTCTTTTCGTCCCTCTGTAGCAATCCTCCTCAACACCACCTGTGACCATGTCGATTATCACGGATCCTTTGAAGCATATCGGAACGCGAAAGAGAGGATCTTTCAGAATCAAGGAGCATCCGATCTTGCCATCCTGAATGCAGATGAACCGAGATCCTGGGACTTGTCAAAAAACTTGCATGCCAGCGTGCAGTTTTTCAGCATCTCCGCTCACGGGTCGAGGGGCATGTTTCTCGATCACAATACCCTTGTCCATTATACCACGCAGAACGAGAGAGAAGAGTATCCCCTCGACATGATAAAGATACCCGGATTCCACAACATTGAAAACGTCATGGCCGCCGTAATGGCGGCACGGTATTGCGGATGCTCCCGCGAAGGCATTATCAGCGCAATGGGAGGCTTTAAGGGTATTGCACACAGAATAGAATTCACAGATGAGAAAAACGGGGTCGCCTTTTACGACGATTCCAAGGGAACCAACGTGGGCGCAGTGGTACGTGCGCTCGAAACATTTTCCAGGCCCATCATTTTGCTTCTGGGCGGAAGGGATAAGGAGGGTGATTTTGTTACCCTGTCAACCCTTCTCAGCACCAAAGTCAAAGAACTGGTTCTCTTTGGTGAAGCAAGGGACAGAATAGACGGCCTGATTGGGGGTATCGTAAAAACTACAAAAACAACAACGCTCAAAGAGGCAATAGAGATTGCACACCGTCATTCGTCATCCGGAGATATTGTTCTGCTCTCTCCCGGATGTGCAAGCTTTGACGAATTTTCCAACTACAAAGAGCGAGGAAGGTTTTTCAAGGATGTGGTTAAAAATCTCTAAGGTGTTCACATTGCCCCCGGCAGAAAAACGACTGGACATTATCGTTCTCCTGGTGACACTCATATTGGTCACCATAGGTACGGTGATGATTTACAGCTCCAGCTCTATCCTGGCTATGAAAAAGTTTAATGATGGTCAGTTCTTTCTCAAGAAACAAATATTCTTCGTGTTCTTAGGTTTGGGAATCATGGTTCTCATGACAAAAATTCCCTACAGCGCGCTAAAAATATTTGCCTATCCGGGAATCTTTCTATCAATTATTCTTCTTACGGTAATCCTCATACCCCATGCAGGAATCAAAGCAGGAGGCGCCACCAGGTGGCTTAAGTTGGGCTTTTTTTCTTTCCAGGTTACGGAAATGGTCAAGGTGTCCATCGTGCTGTTTCTCGCGTACTTCTTAACGAAGAAGAGCAGCCACATAACTGATTTTAAGCGCACCGTCCTGATTCCTCTTATAATCATAATGATCATCGTCGGTCTGATTTTGCTGGAACCGGATTTTGGAACTGCCGTCATCATTACGATCATTATGATGCTGATGTTTTATCTGTCCGGATGCAGGGTTTTGCATCTCGCAGGCATTATGGCCATCTTTGTACCCGTCGGCATATGGTTGATTTTTCATAAAAGTTATCGTGTGGCTCGATTAATGAGTTTCCTTGATCCCTGGAAGGATCCCCAGCATTCAGGATTTCAAATTATCCAATCCCTGATATCTTTCGGTTCCGGCGGTCCTTTCGGTGTAGGCATCGGAGATGGAATGCAGAAACTCTTTTATCTTCCCGAACCACACACAGATTTTATCCTCTCGATTATAGCGGAAGAAAGCGGTTTTATCGGTGTGCTCATTGTCATATTCCTTTTCGCGATCCTCATTGTAAGGGGTTTTATGATTTCCTTCAAAGCCCCCGATCTTTTCGGTACTCTCCTTGCCGCAGGGCTGACCATGATTATCGCCCTCGAAGCATCCATCAATATTGCCGGCGTAATGGGCTTAATACCCCTTAAGGGCCTGGCACTGCCTTTTGTCAGTTATGGCGGAACATCATTGATTATGTCTCTGACAACAGTAGGAATACTTTTGAATATCTCTACCTATGAAAAATAGAAGCGCACAGGGTGGGATATGAATATTATGATCGCCGGCGGCGGAACGGGAGGACACCTTTTCCCGGGAATCGCCATAGCAGAAGAATTCTTAAAAAGGGACCGTACACACGACATCCTCTTCATAGGCACCGAGAGAGGTCTGGAAAAAAGGATTCTCGGAAATATGGGATTTTCTCTTCGCACCCTTCATGTGGAAGGAGTGAAAGGTAGGGGTATGTTGAAAGCTCTCAGCGCGTTACTGAAAATTCCGCGGAGTCTCATCGAGTCCTGCGGATTGATCCGTGAATTTGGTCCGGACATTGTTATCGGCGTGGGGGGCTATTCCTCAGGACCAACAGTACTGACTGCATGTTTCATGGGTATCAAGACAGCTATTGCGGAACAAAACGCCCTGCCGGGTATTACGAACAGGATTCTCGGAAAATTTGTCGACAGGATATTTCTCACATTCCCGGCAACAAAGCAGTGCTTCCCCGAAAAAAAAACTATCATTACTGGAAATCCCATCAGAGCCGGTTTTGTCACAGAAACGCGTAACGAGAAAAAAACAGGAGACAAGTTTACGCTCCTCATCTTTGGAGGAAGCCAGGGCGCTCACAGCATAAATATGGCAGTTCTTGATGCCCTACCCTATTTGAGCACAATTACACCGGCATTGAAGATCATCCACCAGACAGGGGATACGGATCTACACACTGTTTCCGATTGTTACCGATCCCACGGGGTGGATGCAGATGTCCTTCCCTTCATTATGGACATAGCCAAAATCTACAGATCTTCGAATTTGCTCATTTGCAGAGCCGGCGCCACCTCAATTGCCGAATTGACGGCCAGCGGAAAAGCGGCGATTCTCATCCCCTTCCCCTACGCAACAGGTGATCACCAGACAAGAAATGCTGAAGCGCTGCTCCACGCGGGGGCTTGTGTAATGATACGCGAAACAGAACTGAGCGGTAAAAAATTGGCCGAGACGATCGCAGACTTATACAACGACCCGGCGAGAATAAGAGAGATGGAGACAAGGTCCGCCGGTCTCGGTAATCCCAGAGCGGCAGCTCACATTGTTGATGAGTGCATGGAAATTATTCCTTCAAAAAAAATATAATTTTTTGTAGATTTAATACAAGATATAGTATATAGGAAATTAATACATACAACATAAGGTGCTGTTACTCAAATATGAATGTAAAGAATGACATAAGAAGAGACAGTATGCGCAGAAAAGTGAGGTATATTCACTTCGTGGGCATAGGCGGTATCGGCATGAGCGGAATCGCGGAAGTACTTCTCAATCTGGGTTATATAATCAGCGGCTCGGATCTCAGTCACACTGACATCACTCAGAGACTTTCCTTACTGGGTGCCAGAATTTGTTCAGGTCATAATGCAGCCCACCTTGCGGACGCAGATGTAGTCGTTACTTCGACAGCCGTGAAGGCCGACAATCCCGAGGTTTTGGAGGCCCATAGGAGAAACATCCCCGTCATACCTCGGGCGGAAATGTTGGCGGAACTGCTCAAGATGAAATTTTCCATCGCCGTATCGGGAAGCCATGGAAAAACGACTACGACTTCCATGATAGCCACAGTCCTCGCATCCGGAGGCCTTGATCCCACCATGGTGATTGGAGGAAAGCTGGCCAGTATCGGCAGCAACGCAAGGCTTGGAGATGGGGAGGTTATTGTGGCTGAGGCCGATGAAAGTGACGGATCCTTTCTTCAATTATCTCCCTCTTTAGCCGTGATCACAAACATCGATCTCGAACACCTTGATCATTACAGAGATCTGGAAGAAATCAAAGATGCATTCTTAAAATTCGCTAATATCGTCCCCTTCTACGGATCGACCATACTTTGTCTTGACGATGAAAACGTGACTGCAATCCTGCCGGAAATAAAAAGAAAAATTGTGACTTATGGTCTTACGCCGCCGGCGGACTACAGGGCAAGCGACATATCATTTGCCGGGTCGTCTTCCCGTTATACCCTCCACTACAGAGAGAACACTTGTGGCGCTTTCACACTAAATGTTCCAGGCCTTTTCAATGTGTATAATTCTCTCGCGACAATTGCCGTAGCCAGAGAATTGGATATGGATTTTTCCGCCATCAAGGAAGGATTGAAGAGTTTTGCCGGCGTTCAGCGCCGGCTGGAGGTGAAAGGAAAGATCCACGGGATTACCGTAGTGGATGATTACGGACACCACCCGACTGAAATCAGGGAAACGCTTAAAGCAGCGAAGCAGGTATACGAGAATAAAATAATCGTGGTGTTTCAACCCCATCGTTATACCCGGACAAAGGCCCTCTTTGATGAATTTCTCACGGCCTTCCCCAACGCAGACACACTTATTGTGACCGATATCTACGCAGCGAGCGAAGCACCCATAGACGGCATAAATGCGAAAAGCCTCTGCGAAGGCATCCGCAGTCGTGGCCATAAAGACGTAACCTTTATAAGTAACTTTGATGACATTGTGAATCACCTTCTTTCCATTGCCGGGCCCTCAGACGTCATTATCACCCAGGGAGCGGGAAACGTGTGGAAGATTGGCGAAGAATTCCTGCAGAAGGCTTCACATATGTAGGGTATCGGAGAAAAAGCACGGTGAAGGACAAGACACTCCGAAATACGTTACGTGAGATCGTTTCCGGCAAGGTCCTCTTTGATGAACCCATGTCCCGACATACGTCAATGCGAGTGGGCGGTCCTGCCGATGCGCTGGTTTTTCCAGATAACCTTGACGCGCTGGGAAAGGTTTTCAAGCTCCTGCAGCACCTCCGGATGCCATTTATCCCTATCGGCAACGGGACAAATCTTATAGTGAAGGACGGGGGTTACAGAGGCGCCCTCATCTCCTTGAAGGATATCAAAAGCATTCGTCTCGAGGAAAGAGGTGCCGCACAGGTAGCGCTTTACGCAGACGCGGGTATTGCCCTCTCTGAGATAGTCCTTCTTGCCGCGGGAAAATCCCTTACGGGGATGGAATTTTGCGCCGGAATTCCCGGTACCGTTGGAGGGGCAGTGAGGATGAATGCCGGCGCATGGGGCACTGAACTCAAGGATGCTGTAGATTCAGTTGAACTGATGAATGGCAGCGGAGATATCCGGCGATGCAAGAGGGAGACATTAAATTTTTCCTACAGGAATCTGGAAATCACGAATAATGCCATTATTACAAGAGCTTCGTTCCTTCTGGTGAGGGGGATAAAAAAACAAATCCAGGACAGGATTACAGAAATCATGGGGATGCGAAAAGCCAAGCACCCCCTTGAATACCACAATGCGGGTTCCATATTTAAAAACCCCAGGGGAGGAATTCCCGCCGGGCAAATAATAGATGAATTGGGTCTTAAAGGTACACAGGTAGGCGGCGCGAAAATATCGGAAAAACACGGAAATTTTATTTTGAATGTGAGCAATGCAAAGGCGGGTGATATTCTCACCTTGATTGATATGGTAAAGAACAAGGTGAGGCAATATCGCGGTATTGATTTAGAAACAGAAGTCAAAATAATCGGGGAAGATTGATGAAAAACCCCTTCAAAACAACATTCGAAACGCAGAAATACAGATTGAAAAGGCGTTCAAAAAATATCGTTCAAGAACTGTTGAGAACGGTTCTGCTGTTATGTGTCATTGTGGGTATCAGCGCCGCATTGATCTACGGGTACATGTTCACCATAAGCGCCTCATATTTTAAGATTAAAGAAATAACTATCCGGGGCTGCAAGGAACTCACAGAAAAGGAAGTCCTCTCGCTCGCCGCTATTAATCCCGACCAAAACCTCCTGGCAATTAACCTGGATAAAGTTGCCCGGAGGATCGAAGTAAATCCGTGGATCAAGGAAGTATTCGTGGGAAGAGAACTTCCGAACCGCTTGATTATTGAGGTACGGGAAAGGCAGCCCGTGGCTTTGATTAAACGTGAGAACGGCTTTAGCCTGTTGGATACGGATGGGATCGCCTTTAAAAAACTTGAAAAAAATGACGAACTCAACATTCCCGTACTCAACGTACGGTACACGGAAGGAAGCGATTCTGAACTTTTTGTAAAATCACTTGAACTCCTCCGGTATCTTTCAACTTCTCAGGATTTTCCCACGATAAAAAATATTTCGGAAATCCATGGTCATGATATGTTCGGCCTTTCACTCTTTACCGACAGCGGCCTCTGTATCAGGCTGGGTTTTGACAGTTACGAAAACAAATTAAAACGATTGAATCCTATTGTGGCCGATCTGGAAAGACGGAATTTGAAATTGGGTTTTCTCCTCATCGATCTGAACGACCCTGCGAAAATCACGGTCCAGAAAAAAGAGGTGTTTGGTCCTAAAATACCGATAGGCTCGAAGAAAGGGTATAGAACATGACACACGGCGTCACCCGGCCTCCAATAGACGGAAGAAATTTGAGTATTCTCAATAACAGTTACGGTCCACGATAAATGAGGAAAGGCAGAATAAAAACGGTGAAAAAAGGACATGTAATTGTCGGCCTTGACATAGGCACTACAAAGACCTGCGCCATAGTGGCAGAAATGACCGATACAGGCATTGACATTATCGGCATAGGATCCCATCCCTCGGAAGGTTTGAGAAAAGGCGTGGTAGTAAATATTGAGAACACCGTAGAAGCAATTAAAAAGGCTGTGGATGAAGCGGAGCATATGTCCGGGTGCGAGATAAGTTCCGTGCATGTAGGAATCGCCGGAGGGCATATAAAAGGACAAAATAGTCTCGGTATCGTGGCGGTGAAGGGTCGTGAGGTCGATGAGGACGATGTCAGGAGGGCAATCGAAGCATCAAAAGCCATCGCCATCCCTCTGGACAGGGAAATCCTGCATACACTGCCTCAAAATTACATTGTTGATGATCAGAACGGCATCAGGGACCCCATCGGGATGTCCGGCGTCCGCCTCGAAGCGAAAGTCCATATAGTAACCGGATCATCAGCGTCTTTGCAGAATATCGTAAAATCGGTCAACCGCGTGGGACTGGATATAGACGATATGGTTCTCGAACAATTAGCGTCAAGCGAAGCGGTTCTCAGCGCCGATGAAAAGGACCTGGGCGTTGTTCTTTTGGACATTGGCGGCGGAACAACGGACATTGCTGTTTTTTCCGACGGAAGCATCAAGCATACTGCGGTAATACCCGTTGGGGGTAATTTCATCACCAGCGATATTGCAACCGGCTTGAGAACACCCCTTACAGAAGCGGAAAAAATTAAAATCAAATACGGATGTGCGTTTTCCTCGATGATACCCAAAAATGAAATCATCGAGGTCCCCAGTGTGGGTGGCCGGGAACCGAGAGAAGTTACCCGCCAGATCCTGGGTAGAATTATCGAACCCAGGACTGAGGAGATTCTGAATATGTCTTATAAAGAGGTTATCAAATCAGGATACGAAGACATACTTGCCGCCGGTGTCGTCTTGACGGGAGGAACCTCCATCATGGCGGGGATCACTGAATTAGCCGAGCAGGTTTTTAATATGCCCGTGAGAAGGGGCTTTCCGGCAGGGATCGGGGGGTTGACGGATGTCGTTAACTCTCCCATGTATGCAACGGGCGTGGGTCTTGTTATTTACGGAAGCAAAAATGTGTCGAAAGACGCGTTGAAAAGTTTTGAAATGAACATATTCGGCAAAACATTGCACAGAATTAAAAGATGGTTCTTAGAATTTTTTTAATGGGGAGGGAGGGTTATGTTTCAATTAGTGGAGCCAGCGATCGCAAATTCGGCGAAGATTAAAGTAATCGGCATAGGTGGAGCGGGAGGTAACGCCGTCAACACCATGATAGCAAGCAGCCTTAAAGGTGTCGACTTCATTGCGGCAAACACTGACGCCCAGGCGTTGGGAGCATCCACTGCACCTATCAAGATTCAGATCGGCGCTGAGGTTACCAAGGGGCTTGGTGCCGGTTCTGATCCCGACGTGGGGAGAAGGTCAGCCATTGAAACAAAGGAAGTGTTAAAAAATAACCTTGCAGGGGCAGACATGGTCTTTATCACCGCCGGTCTGGGCGGCGGCACGGGCACGGGCGGTGCGCCCATAGTGGCAGAAATCTCCAAAGAAATGCAGATCCTCACCGTTGCCGTCGTGACAAAGCCCTTCCTCTTTGAGGGTAAGAGAAGAATAACACAGGCGGAAGAGGGTATTACAGAATTGAGAAAGATTGTGGATACCTTAATCATCGTGCCCAACCAACGGCTTCTCAGTCTGGGTGGTAAAAACATTTCTCTTCTGGAAGCCTTCAAGAAGGCGGATGATATCCTCTACCATGCGGTAAAGGGAATTTCCGATTTGATTATGGTCCCGGGGTTGATAAACCTTGATTTCGCCGATGTCAAAATGATCATGTCCAATATGGGAATGGCGCTTATGGGAACGGGAGTTTCAAGCGGTGATAACAGGGCAGTGGAAGCCGCACAGAGGGCAATATCTTCTCCCCTTCTCGAAGACAACACTGTACAGGGCGCCCATGGCATACTTCTCAATATTACGGGAGGCCCGGACATGACTCTCTACGAAATCAATGAAGCGTCATCTCTAATTCAGTCAGAAGCCCATGAAGATGCAAATATAATTTTCGGGACCGTCGTGGACGAGAATATGGGAGATGAAATACGAATTACCGTCATTGCGACAGGTTTTGAGGCAGAAAAAAATAAACCTGTCATGAAAAATATCTCACGCATGGGATCTCACAAGAGAGAGGATCTTTCCATGCCCACATATCTGAGGAAGGAAAAATCCATTGAAAATGTCAATGTGGTAAAGCTGGGAATGGTTGACGACATAGACAATCTTGACCTTGCGATACCGACTTTTCTGAGAAAACAAGCTGACTGAAAGGTGAAGAACGCAATTCTAAATCCGACATACGAATGAAGATCTAAATTCAAATGAGAATCACACTATTTCGCCGGAGACGGGCGTAAAGGAACAATGAATCATAGCGATATCCCGCCGAAGACAGGCGATCTTTGAATCCGGTAGCGAGCGCATTCTCCGCAGCATACTGCGGAGATCTTCAATTTGTGAAGGAACGGAAAGTTAGGATTTAGGATTATATGTCCTGGAAACTGAAAAAAAAATATCATGATCTTGTTGCCCAGGAAGAGGGTCATCAAAAAAAGATATGGGGTGAACTCCTTACCGTCTGCCTTGCCTACCCCAATTATTATCGGACAGGAATGTCCAATCTGGGATTTCAAACAATTTATGCATTAATAAACCGTGAACCATCTTTCCTCTGTGAGAGGATATTCCTCCCCGATCCCAAAGACGAGGTTGAATTCACCAAGGGATCCATTCCTCTTTTCAGTCTGGAATCACAGAAAGCACTCGCAGAATTCGACATTATCGCATTCTCCATACCCTTTGAAAACGATTATCCCAACATACTCAAGATCCTCAGCATGGCGGGTATTCCCCTCGCTGCGTGTGAAAGGAGCGAAACGGAGCCCCTCATTATAGGCGGCGGCGTTTCGGTAACCCTGAATCCGGAACCGCTGGCGGATTTTTTCGACCTTTTTTTACTGGGAGAAGGCGAAGAGATCCTGCCTGAATTCCTTGCGCTCTTTGAGGATTGCCGGCGGCTTCGTGAGAACCGGAGCGGCTTGCTATATAAAAGCCAGAAAGAAATTGAGGGAGCGTATGTTCCAAAATATTACAAAATTCATTACCACGATAACCATCTCATCGCAAAAATGGAACCGCTGCAATCCTCATTGCCGGATACAATAAAGCAAAGACATGTTAAAGACATCAACGCCTTCACCACCGATCAATGCATCATCACCCCCCACGGAGAATTTGGGGAAGTATTTCTCACGGAAGTGAGCCGGGGATGCCAGCGTGGATGTCGTTTTTGCGCGGCAGGATTTCTCTATCGGCCCGCGAGATTCAGAAGTCTGCAGACACTCCAGCCTTCATTTATCAGGGGAATCAATCGGCAGATGAAGATCGGGCTTTTGGGAACAGCGGTTTCCGATCATCCGGAACTGCTCTCCCTCTGCCGGCACATCATGAACCAACACGGTAAAGTGGCTATCGGTTCATCCAGGCTGGACCGGCTGACCGGCCCGCTTGTTTCCTTGCTTAAAGAGTCATCTGTCGAAACCGTATCGCTGGCGCCGGAGGCAGGCAACCAACGCCTCAGGGATCTCATACACAAAGGCATTACAGACGAAGATATTTTCCATGCCGTGGAATTGCTTATCGAGCATGGAATTTTTAATATAAGGCTCTATTTTATGGTTGGATTGCCAACTGAAAAAGGCGAGGATATCGAAGCCATTATCCATGTAGTCAGAAAAATAAAACACCGGACGGTGAAATCTTCAGCAGGCAAAAGAACTTTCAAACGCATTACTGTCAGCATTAATCAATTTATTCCCAAACCTGCTACACCTTTTCAATGGTACCCTTTGGAGGATATTAATGCCGTAAGAAAACGGATACACACAATTGAGCGCTCCCTGCGCAAAGAAACCCTTGTAAATGTAATATACGACCTCCCAAAATGGAATTACATACAGGCGCTGCTTTCCCTTGGCGACAGGAAGGTTGGCAAAATCCTCCTTGCGGCTCATCAAAACAACGGAAACTGGCCGAAGGCCTTTAAAGAAGTCAACGTGAACCCGGATTTTTACGTGTATCGTCACAAAAGCACCGATGAAATATTGCCGTGGGATTTTATTGACCACGGAGTCAGTAAACAGGACACCATTGATGAATACAATAAAACGTTGCAAAACTGAAATCTCGCAGGAATAGTGCCGAGGTTTCCCTTAAATGCCTTATCGGAGAGAGCCAATGAAGAAAATAGTATTATGCGTTCTCTGTGCCCTGTGCTTTTTCGGCACTACTTTTTCAGTGAGCGAGCTCAATGCGTCAGGCTGGATAGAAAAAGGGGTAGAGTTAGTAGTGCAGGGCAAATACAATGAAGCCATACTGGCTTTTAATCACGCCATTCAGCTTGATCCCACAGATGCCGTCGCGTACAACAACAGAGGGGCTGCCTATGGGCAAATGGGAAACCATACGCAGCAGATCGAAGACTGTAATAAGGCGCTGCAATTAAATCCCAAGGATGCCGTCGCGTATAACAATCGTGGCGTTGCCTATGGGGAATTAGGGTATTACGAGAAGGAAATAGAGGATTGCACAAAAGCAATTGAACTCAATCCCAAACTTGCTGTTGCGTATTATCATCGCGGGATAGCCTATCAAAAACTGGGAAACCGCAATCACGCGGAGAAGGATAAAAAAATGGCGTATGCACTTAATCCCAAGAGAACATGGGACAAGGTGGAAATAATATCAACTGAAAAAGTTACACCTCCGGCGGACGAAAAACCCAGGAATGCAGTTGGAAAAAGGGTAGGCGCCATCGAAAATCCCACACAGGCTCCCGGAAAACCTGTCAAGGTAGTCGGCAACAGGGACAGCAAACGCTACCATCTCCCGGGAATGAAGTACTACGACAAAGTGAACGAATATCACCGTGTAATCTTCGATTCAGAAGAGGAAGCCATTCACGCAGGGTATCACAAAGCGAGCAGGTGAAGATTGAAAAATTTTAAAATCGCTACCTACAACGTAAACTCCATACGGTCACGCCTCCACATTATTCTTCCCTGGCTCAAGGAGAATCTCCCCGACGTATTCTGCATGCAGGAAACCAAAGTTGAGGACGGGAAATTCCCTGTCGGCGAATTTGAAGACGCGGGCTATGGTGTTATTTTCAAGGGAGCAAAACAATACAACGGCGTTGCGATCGCGTCCTTGGAAAAGCCTGAGATGGTAAATTCCGGTCTTGATGACGGAGACCCTCCCGATAAGGATCGGTTGATCAGGTGCGTATTTTCAGGCATACATATTATAAACACCTATGTCCCCCAGGGGCGGGAGCGAGAAAGTCCTCACTTTGTGTACAAACTTGAGTGGTTTCGGCGCCTCAGGGACTTTCTGGACAAATTGTATTCACCCGACGAGCCGTTAATCTGGTGTGGCGATCTCAACGTAGCGCCGGAGGCCATAGATGTCCATGATCCCAAAAGACTTCTGGGCCATGTCTGTTTCACACCGGAGGTGTGGGAGGCTTTTCATCGCGTGAAATCTTGGGGGTTGGTTGATATCTTCCGACAGTTTCATCCCGGCATGCCCGGCAATTATACTTTTTATGACTACAGGGTACCAAAATCCGTGGAAAGGGGTCTTGGCTGGCGGGTAGACCACATCCTTGCAACCCCGTCCTTAGCAGCAAAATCACTCAGGTGTACGATTGATATGACTACGCGAATTGCTGAAAGACCGTCCGACCATACTGTTCTCGTCGCCGAATTCAGACTCTGAGAGGAGAGAGAAAACATGAATGAGCCCGTTGACATCCTGAAAATCAATGAAGTATTGGCCGAAAAATTTCTTAGGATTGAAGAATCTCTCCCCACTTACCTTACAATCAAAGATCTCTTCGAAAAGCTCCTTGCGCGGATTGAAGAGGAATTTCAAATCCCGTTTATCTGGATTTCCATCCTCAATGAAGAGAATGCAATCGATATAATAAAGGCATTGAAGAGCTCTCACATTCTCAAGGATCGTGTAAATATTATCGGCCGGACGGTGCTCCTCAATCTTGTCGCGGAAAGCACGATGCCGAGGCTTATCAATGATAATTTGAAACCTTTCTATAAACTTCTCCCGCGCAACAAGAAATATTTCATCAAGTCCCTCGCCATCGCTCCCCTCACGCTCAATAGCGAGATAATCGGCAGTATTAATTACGGTGATTTCTCAAGCCTCCGCTACCAGCCCGGAATGGATACAACCCTTCTTGAAAGACTGGCGTGCAATGTTTCCGCGCGTCTGTCGGTCATCATGACTGGCGGAAACGATATCTGCAATTCAATAATAAAGTAAACTACCACCGACCTGTTCCCGCAGAAAAGCAAACGGCGCTTGAAAAAGCTGCATCCACGCCGAATAAATGATGCTACATCTTATTGTTACAGGAATAGAGCCCTTTGCCGCCATCTATAAAGCAATAATGCTGGTAAGTGAAATATTGTGAAGATGTACGATTGAAATGATTGATCCACATGGCCTGAAATCAGAGGCGGCTTTACACCATGCGCTGGATGGCTTTATGAGAACATTTCAATACTCATATAGCTTGGCGATCCCTGTGAACAGCAGGACTATAGCGATGATGGTGAATGCCAGGTTTATCCATTGGATCCATTTCGGGGCAGTTTGGGGTTCTTTACGCAAAACCGCCCATGTCCAGAAACTGCCGAGAGCCGCGGTGACGGCAAGAATCATAAGTGAGTGTTGCCCGGTCATGTAAAACAGGACTACAGCGACAGCACTAATCAGAATGGAAAGAACTCCCATAGTCTTTTTCCTCCGTTGATATTCTGCACTTTTTCCCTCGAGTTTTTTGTCACATGGGCCGGAGAATATTTCGCTTATATCGCCTCTTGTAATACCGGGGAGATAATAGTATCGATATACGCCTCTATTTCTTCGGCATCGTCCATCAACAGTGTTCTCCTCAATGCCTCCTTTGCGTCGGCGTGCGTTACATTTCTTATCAGCTGTTTCATCACGGGCACTGAGGGGGCATTCATGCTCAGTTGATCAACACCCATTCCCAAATAAAGATATGCGCACTTCGGATTCGCCGCTGCTTCCCCACACACCACCACAGGCTTCTTCACTTTTTTGCACACCGAAACAACCTCCGCAATGGTTGAAATCACCGCAGGATGAAGCGGATTGTACAGGGGTGCGACCTTTTGATTATTTCTATCCACCGCAAGGATAAACTGGACCAGATCGTTTGTTCCCACGCTGATAAAATCAGCATACTTTATAAGTTTCTCCAGAATAATGACTGCTGCAGGCACCTCTATGAGGATACCAATTTTGATGGCATTATCAAAGGGAATATCCTTCTTTTGCAAACGCGCCTTTTCTTCCTGTAAAATTTTCAGGATGTCTTTTATTTCCCTTACTGAGGAAATCATGGGAAAAAGAATTCTTAACGGGCCGAAGGCTGAGGCTTGTAATATGGCGCGTATCTGCTCCACAAACACATTCCTCAGCTCAAGGGATACCCTGATAGATCTCCAACCTAAATAGGGATTGTCCTCTTTCGGATAATCAAGGTAGGAGAGAAATTTATCGCCTCCTATATCGAGGGTGCGTATGGTGACTTCTTTTCCCTTCGCTGCGTCCAATACCCGCCGATAGAGAGTTACCTGCTCATCTTCAGAGGGAAAGCGCTCTCTCACCAGAAAAGGGAATTCCGTTCTGTAAAGACCGATATGGTCGGCCCCGGATTTTTCCGCCAGCTCAAAATCAGATAAAAGACTGACATTTGCGCCGAGTTTTACCTCGAAACCATCCCGTGTTTCAGGTCTTAACAGTCTAAATGCCTCAAGCTTTTCACCGTGCCGTGCCTTCTCATCTTCAAGCCTTTTGTATTCCTTAATAATAATCTCTGACGGATTGGGAAAGATAATGCCGGAGGTACCATCGACGATCAATATATCACCCTCTTGAATCTCTCTCAGCACAGCCCTGGGAATAATGATCATAGGTATCTCAAAGGACCTTGCCAGAATCGCCACATGGGACGTTTCGCCTCCTTTTGACAGAATGATGCCCTTAAGATTCTCCTGCCGCAGGAGGATCAATTCCGCGAGGGACAAACTGGATGCTATGATGATAGTCTTTCTGGAAAATATCCTGTGTTCCTCATCTTCGAGGCCGAGGAGATTCCTCAATATTCTTCTCCCCACATTTTCTATATCAAAACCCCTGTCACGCAGATAGGGATCTTCCATTTTAGAAAACACCCTCACGTAGTCTGAAATGACCTCCTTCAACGCATATTCTGCGGCATACTTCTTTTTTATATAGGCGATGATTTTATTCTTCAGGCCGCTGTCACGGAGATACATCAGATATGCATGAAAAATACACTCATCTTCTGGTGATAGTTCAGATTTAACGTCATCGCAGAGTCTCACGACCTGATCCTCAGAGCGCTTCAGGGCATTGTTAAGCCTGATGATCTCATGATCCACGTCATCGGCTTCATGAAAATATACCTCAGAAAATCCCACCGACTCCCGGAGGTAATGGGCATACCCATCGCCAAACCCGGCGGACACAGGTATCCCTTTTACGAGGTCTTTTCCGTCGAGCTGCGCCATCTTTCGTCTTTGTGAATCGGAAACTATCTGCTCTGTCTCATCCGTCTTTTCCATCATTATTTTCAGACTTCTGAGAAGATTTGTATATGCCGCCTCACCCGCTATCTGAGAGGCGATCATGGAAAATATGGGAATATCCGATTCATCAATGGCTGTTTCATCTAATGTCTGAATAACCAATACTCCGAGAATTTCTCCATGATACACGAGAGGCAATCCTAAAAAACTGTGGTACCTCTCTTCACCGCTGCCATCGAAATACTTATATCTGGGATGGAGAGCGGGATTCTTTACCAGCACGGGTTTCATATCCTCGAGGACGAGACCCGTCAAACTCTCATGGACACCCATGCATATTTTACCGACCATCTCCTCACGCAAACCGACTGTCGCCACCAGGGACAGGCAATTCCTGTCTCCGTCAAAGACATATATGGAACACACATCGACGTAAAATTTATCTGCAATGAGTTTCGCGATATTATGAAGCGTTTCCGCCGGGCCACTGGAATCTGTGATGATTCTTCCGACATCTTCAATGATAGATATGCTTTTTTCCTCAAATTTACCTGTTCTCATAATTCCTATATCCGTATATTTCTTAAAGCCCACTTCTCTGCGCTTTGGTGTCACGAAGCTACCACGAATTCCGATAATGAACAATTACATTCAGCAACATTTATTATTCTCATTCAACATTAGACTTATACCCATGCGAAAGCACTCCTGAGAACATAGCTTTCATTCCCCGCGGGGCAACTCTTTGTCCTATCCATACTATCCAATTCATGATACACATATATGCGAAAAAATTCCCTTCAAACGAGAGTTTATCTATACTCTTTCCAATGGATAAGGGAGAAAGAGATTCAACCGGTATGCAGCGGCATCACTCCAAGCGGTTTGCGAAAAATACTTTTCATAGAAGGCGTAAACCGCACGATCATGCGAGGCTTCAGGCGGATGCGGAACCGCTGCTTAAGGGGATATTCGCAAAAATCGGGAAGCCCGTTTCCACACCATTTACCCCGGATGAATTTCAACTTCATGCCCTGAAAGCCATTGGAAAAACCGATTGCCTTGTGATTGCGCCCACAGGGTCCGGGAAAACATGGATCGCGGAGCAGGCGATTCTGTCCGTATTTGAGAGGGGCGGGAGATGCTGGTATGCCTCTCCCCTGAAGGCGCTGACCAATGCAAAATGGGTCGAATTTGGACTCCATTTCGAAAACCGGAATGTCGGTATCTTAACAGGTGATACCAAAGAAAATGTCGATGCACCGATCATTGTGGGAACGACGGAAATTCTGAGAAACCAGCTCTACGATGTCATGCACCGCGGAGAGGATCTGAACTGCGATCTCGTTATTCTTGATGAGGCCCATTTTCTGGGAGACGATGACAGGGGGGTGGGCTGGGAAGAGGTCATGATCTATCTCCCCGTCAGGATAAACCTCCTCTTACTGTCTGCTACCATTGGAAACGGTGAAGAAATTGCCGCCTGGCTATCGAAGATACGGGGAAAGGAATGTGTAGTGGTAAGGGAGGAAAAGAGGCCCGTCCCCCTGTACCCCCTGTTTCTCCACCCTTCCGGGAGAATCATGCCGTATCTGGAAAAGAAAAGACTTTTCAGCAAGATCAGCGAATTCCTCCATGAAAAAAAGAAAGGGAAGCCCTATCGTGGCAAGCCCCCCCACTTTGGGGAAATTATCGGAATTTTAGGGAAGTTTCAACTTCTGCCGGCCATCTTTTTCCTTAAATCACGATCAGAGTGTGATGCCGCCCTGAAAACCTGCGGGAGGCTGCCCGACAATGATGCAGACAATACGTTCCATTATACTCGGGAAGAGCTCGTATCCCGTTTTCCTTATCTGGAAAACCACAAACAGCTTTACCACCTGAACACTGCACGGGTGGCGTCCCATCACGCAGGACAACTTCCGGCCTGGAAATTCCTTGTGGAAACAATGATGAAAAGAGGGCATCTCCGCGCCATTTTTGCCACGTCCACCGTCGCCGCAGGCGTAAATTTCCCCGCCAGAACCATTGTCCTTTTTAATTCAGACCTCTTCAACGGCCGCGAATTCAATCCCTTAAAGGGTACAGAATTTCATCAAATGACGGGAAGAGCCGGGAGACGTGGTCAGGATAATATCGGTTTTTTGCTTGTGGTTCCGGGAAGGTTCATGGATATTGACCACATACGGCGTCTTCTCTATAAAAAACCTGAAGATATTATAAGTCAGATAAAAAATGATTTTTCCATGGTTTTGAACCTGCTTCTCTCTCAGACACCGGAAGATATCAGGAACATTTTTAAAAATTCATTCGCCATGTACCAACACACCTACAGAATAAATAGAGGAGATGAGTTGGCTGAAAGCCATGATCTGTGGGAAGATTTTCTCAAACATTTACATTTTCTCCGAGCGGAAGGATTCGTCAATGAGAATAACCGGCTTACGGAAAACGGCTTCTGGGCATCCAAGCTGCGGCTGGACCAACCCCTCCTTATCGCCGAATGTCTGAAACAGCAAGCATTCCCGATGGATAATGAAAACCTCCTGGCAGCCATGATCGGGCCTTTTGTCTACGACGGTGATCAGAATATAAAAATAGCAGGCAAAAAACTTTCGCGAAAACTGATCCGTGCTTACAACCGGGTTCTCTCCACACTGAGACCGCTCGCTGAACGCATGAAGGCCGCGGGATTTTCTGTGTCTCCCCTCTACCTGTGGACATCTGCCGTCCTGTACGATTGGGCCAGAGGCGTTGACTGGGATGATATTATCATGGCCGCAGGGCTTTCCGATGGGGATATGGCCATGCTGGTGCTAAGAACCGCCGATAACTTGCGGCAGATTACATCCCTGAAAGAAACACATCCCGAAATTGCAGCGCTCGCCGTAAAGGCGAGGGAGGCGATTCTGCGAGAACCGGTAATCTTTGAATAGTGTTCATGTCAATTGCCATCTTCTTTACTTCTCTCGAACCCTGGAATCCTCGACCGCTCGAACCTTTGCGGCGTAAAAGATCGAACTGATATCTTCGCCTCACTATGAAGAGTCGAAATTCGAAATCACAAATAATCAATGAACTCATATGAATTTTCTTTGAATTCCCCTTTTTTTATTATTTGTCGCTTGACTTTTCCGTAAACAATAGGATAAAAAGCCCCTCTTAACGAAATAAACCAAAGACGTACAAACGTCCCTATCGTCTAGAGGCCTAGGACACCGGCCTTTCACGCCGGTAACCGGGGTTCGAATCCCCGTGGGGACGCCAAACCATATCAAGAGGTTAGCGATGATCTTCGCTGGCCTCTTTTTTTATCGGTCAAAAGGCGGAGGCAATGAGACGAAAAAATCACAGGGGTCGATAAAACGGAGATTGTTCATAGAATAGCAGTTGATGAGATGACTATATTTGGTAGGCCTGTCATAACCGGATCAATGAAAGAAAGGCAGAGACCGAGATCCCTGCCTTTCTCAAATGACCGTTGATAATAATTAGAATCTATACTTTAATCCTAAAGTTACCATGCTTGTCTTATAATCAATTTGCGTACCATAATATTCATAGTAATAGTCATGGTCATTGTCATCGTTAGCTTCTGCAGCAAAATAACGATAGCCAATATCCATAGACAAATTATTTGTTAAATCAATCTCCACTCCAAGCAATATTTGCCAGGCGAAGACAGTGTCATCATTGCTAAAGGAACGCGTGGCTGATGTTGACGAAAGCGATAAATCAAAAGACGAAAATCCAAGACCTGCGCCAATGTAAGGGTGAATTTTTCCTTGTGGATATTTCGCAATTGCATTAAACATAAAATTATTAAATTTTACATCCCCTTCAACGGTACCACCCCGCGGCAATGTAGTCCTATCGATATCAGGATTTAAATGGCTGAATTCAAACTCAAAAGAGAAATATTTTAGCACGGGTGGGGTGATACCAAATTTAACTCCAAAAACCCAAGTCTCCTGAACGTTTACATCATATTTATAATCATAATAATAATAATTGTAATCAGAATACCGCAGTGATGCATCGGGACTGAATGTATAGCCTCCAAAAACACCCACATACCATCCAAGCTGAGCCGACGCGGTATTCAGCGGAAATACGGAGACAGCAATAACGAATATAAAAACAGCAAAAGACCGAGCGACCTTTTTCATGAGCAATCCTCCTTTGCATCTACGCCATTTGTGAAGTTAGAGAAGTTAAAAAAATCTTGAACTATCCTCTTCCTTTTTTGTAGTATCTGTCCGCTGCCGGGCTACTTGGTTTTCGCCCAGTGATTGACAAAGAATTTCTTTTTGATGGTCTGAGTTTAAGACAATCAGTTTTGTATGTCAAGGAGAATGGACGGCAAGAAAGTGCAGCATAAACTTCTTTTAAACCCGACCATCGACAATCCGGAGAAGTATCTGATTTTCGATTAATATTCCGTGCCTTAAGCTCCCATATGTGTTATGATTATTCATAATAGAACTGCGACTCCAAGGCACTGCTGCAAAGGGTAAACCCATGAAGAAACATTTCCTCCTCATTCTTGCAGCCGCTCTCATGACCCTCCCATTGACTTCAAGCGTCCATGCATCCCTCGTTGCCTTTACGTCCAACGTCAGAGAAAACACGATCTCCCTTATCAATGTGTCCGACGGGTCCGTCCTTGAAACCATTGCTGTGGGCCGGGGCCCTCAGGGCTTGGCCCTCTCGCCTGATGGCAGATATCTTTATGTGGCCAATCAGCTTGATGACACGATATC
>JAFNGM010000113.1:54940-57061 GCA_017885225.1 Syntrophaceae bacterium
TCATCGGATGGAATGTATCTTTACGCGGCAAACCGCACGGAAGGGACTATTTCAATCATTCAAACCTCGAATTACACCGTCGCAACGGTTATCGATTTGGGGAAAGCCTTCGGTCCATCGGGGATCCGGATATCCCCGGGAGGGGATTCTCTATACGTAACAGGCTATTGGTCGAACGAGGTCGCCGTCATCGACCGAGGCGATCACCGAATCCGGCGTATAATCGAAACGGGAAAGTGGCCGTCAGGAATTGCCTTCACGCCCGATGGACGCTTCGCCTTTGTGAAAAATGAGTATGACGGCACCCTATCGGTTATTGATGTTTTGGAAAACCTGCTGATCAAAACGGTGAGCTTCGCAGCGCCCTCGAAACACCCGGCTGCCACGGCAGCCATTCCACAGGACGGTATAGCCGTCACCGGCATCGGTTTTGAATTCGTGGTCGCGATCAACACTCCGGCCCTCCTCTATGCCAACACAGCAAGCCTTTCCCAAATCAACCTCTCATGGACAGACAACTCCACCGACGAGGTGGGTTTCAGGATCGAGAGGCGGACGGCGGACAGCACCTTTCTGGAGATTACGACTGTGGGGGCCGACACAACCTTTTACAGCGATACGGGGCTTCTGCCTTACACCACATACTATTACCGGGTGAGGGCCTACAATCTTTCAGAAAATTCACCATATTCCAATCAGGCTTCCGCAACGACATCCGGGAAATACGACGATGACGACGACACCCATTGGTACTGCTACATCGGGACGATCATCTCCGGCACACCTGCTGAGCGTCACCTCAAGACCTTGAGAGATTTCCGTGATAAATACCTCTTGACAAACGGCCCGGGCCGGATGTGTGTAAAAGTATATTACCGCATATCCCCTTCCCTGGTTGAATTGTTCAGGCAAAGCGAATGTGCAAGGCTCATAGGAAGGATGATTGTGATCCCCGTCATCTATGCCGCGATCTATCCTGAAACGTTTCTGATCTTTCCTGTNNCGGATATCGTCGCTACAACAGGATCAACCGGCGGCAGGCACTCTGAGGCTGAGGAGTCAGCGTTGAATTTCTCTCGCGACGACAACTTAGACGTGAGGGACCGCTCGCAATAAAATGGATTCTGTTAACATACATCGGGGTAGCACAGATTCCCTTTCACGCCGCTCACCGGGGTTCGAATCCCCTTGGGGACACCACATCAGTTATTGATTTCACAGGATGTTATAATAAGTAATATCCTTGCCGCATTTACTTTACGATATTAATAATGCTCCTGAGTTTGGGATCGGTAGCCGTTTTGAGCAACTCGAACAGGACTATTTCCGTGCTCGTCCACATAACGCCACAATCCCTCATTTTTTGAAGAGCGATTTCCCGGTTCTTCGCCTTTCTCGATGATACCGCATCGGCAATAACATGGACGTCATACCCTTGATCGACCAGATCCACGGCGGTCTGATAGACGCAGACATGCGTTTCCATGCCGGCAAGGAGCAGCTGTTTTCTATTCAGGGCTTTCAGCGCTTCCATAAATTCCTGACTGCCGCAGGAACTGAAACTTTCCTTGATTATCGGCCTGATTCCGTGGATAAGAGCCATAATTTCAGGAATCGTCGGACCCAGATTGATCTCTTCGGTCAGGATTATAGGTATATCGAAAACCTGACAGCCGTTTATGATCCTCAGGATATTTTCAATGACGACTTCTCTGAGGTCAATCACTTGTGCCAGATTGCCCTGCACGTCGATGATGATCAAAGCCGTATCATTCCGTGTCAGCATAATGTGCTCCGATTTCTGTTCCCATGAAGCTCCCTTTACAACAATCTCCCGTCATCTCATCATGACACATCTCATGTTGAGCTGGGCTGCGATATCATCTTCCGTAATCTCTTCGCGGAAGAGGGTCTTCCCTTCCCGGCACGGGACTTCGTCATTCCGGTAAATAACGCCGATGGGAATCCTGTCGCCCCAGAGGTCGGCCGTTTTCAGGGCTTCATATCGGTCAGTAAGGGGCTTCTCCAGTTTGAAAACCCTTTCCTTATACCACTGGTAGGTGTTGATCTTGTTAAAGCTGACACAGGGCTGAAGGATATCTACCAGGGCGGTTCCTTTAA
>JAFNGM010000114.1:0-4607 GCA_017885225.1 Syntrophaceae bacterium
CTCCCGCAGACCGCCTGAACTTTATCTTTCCGTCCTGGGGTTTCCTCTTTTCCGTGATATCGAGATTCGCCATTATTTTAATGCGTGAAACGATGGCGGCGCGGTACGTGTAGGGGAGAGTCTGATAGACCATGCAATCTCCATCCACCCTATAACGGATTTCAACATTTTTCTTCCCGATGTTCGGCTCGACGTGAATGTCGGATGAGCGTCGTACATACGCGTCATTTATGATCTTGTTCACGATCTGCATGATGACACTGTCGGATTCCGTGACGACTTCGCCCTCTTCCTCTTCATCTATCGCCTCTTCCGAATCAAGTTTTCCCAGGATGTCGTTTATGGAGTGTTCATCATCGTGCATTAAGAAAAACATGTTGATGTACTTCACAATGTCTTCCGTGAGGGCGACGTCATATTTCACGGCCTTGGTTTTTAAAATGCTTTCGATAGTGTCCCGTTTAAGGATATTATTGGGATCATCCATGATGACGTGGATGTGTCCATCCACTTTTTCCAAAGGTACCCACATCTCACGGCGGAGAAAATCTTTCTTGAGATTTTTCAGCAGATCTCCCGGGATCGGAAATTTATCAATAAAAGGTATGACCTTACACCGAAAATGATCTTCATAGGATTTAACGATAGCGTCCTTCGAAATTTTGTATTTACTCATCAGGAAGGCTTCCATCGATTCCTTTTCTTCTCTCGATTTGTCCCAGGCGCCATCCAACTCTTCTTCTTTCAGGAGACCGCGGGCAAGGAGATAATCAAACCTTGTTTTTCTTCTCCTGACGAATCTTTCCTGATTGTTAAGGGCTATTCCTAGTACGTCGGCAATTTCCAGCAAGAAACCTTGCTCGTCTTCTGTGAATTTGCCGGCGCCTTTTCTGTTCAGTATCTGGATTGCCCCCTTGAGGGTCTTATCGTAGATGATGGGGGCTGCCAGAACCTGCTTGGTTCGAAAACCTGATTTTTTATCCCAGCTGTAATCAAATGTCAGTTCTTCATCAATACCTTTGAGCTCTTCCCTGTCATACACATCGGCAATATTTACCATCCGTCCCGTGTTGGAAACATAGCCTGCGATGCTCTTATTACTGATGGGCACCCTGATTTCTTTGAGTTGAGAGCCAACGAGAAACATGGAATAAATTTCGTTCCGTAATTTATCCACTACATAAATGGTGATGGAATGAGCGTCAAAAAGGTTCAGGATACCGTCCCTCAGATCCACGAGAATCTGCTTTGTGTTCTGGGCGGAGTGAATGCGGTTCGTAATATCCTGCAGCGCCTTGCGGATGCGCAGTTGCTCCTCAAGAGAGGCATGCTGATCACCCATGAGGTTGTTTAAAGCGTCTTTTCCCGCGAGAAGAATATCAGTTCTTGTGTCCATATCTAAATCATTTAAGTTGTTTTAAGCCACATTCTTTGTCATCAATGTTAGAACAGAATAGAAAAAAATTCAATACAAACTTGTTGCTTGATATAAAAGCACTATATTTCCTGCACTACAGCGGGCGCTTGGAATAGCAAATAGCTTTAAAGAAAATCAGGATTCAGTAACAATCTTTGAAAAATCGGCGATCATATGGAACATCTTCGATATTTCCTCTAACAGAGAAAGACGGTTAAATCGTATGGCTTCGTCTTTTGCCATTACCAGAACACCATTAAAGAAATCATCGACAGGTTTTCTCAAAGCGGCAAGTTCAATCAGTGCGGAACGATAGTCTTGCCCGTCTACATGCGCAAGCACATTTTCTTTTGTGCGCACATACGCATGATAGAGACTTCTCTCTTCATCGCTTTCGAACCTTGTCGGATCGACAGCTCCGTTTTTAAAGTCTTTGATAATATTGCCGGCCCGCTTAAAGGCAATCGCTAATGGTTCAAAGTCTGCATGGCTCTTGAAAGCTTCCATGGCTTCGATTTTTTTTAATGATTGAACCATGTCCGACGACCCGGTCTCGAGGACGGCATCGACTACATCATAGGGGTGTCCTTGGGAGATAAGTTGGTTTTCAAATCTTCCTTTAAAGAAATCGAGTACGTCCGCCTTGATTTCCTCCGGGTTCCTCTTCAGTTTATTACCAAGAACGGAGAGGCTTTTATCGATAAGTCTTTCCAGGTTCAGTGAGTACTTCTTGTTCAGGATGATGTTGATAATGCCAATTGCCTGCCGCCGCAACGCATAGGGGTCTGCCGTACCTGTGGGGATCAGGTTCACGCCGAAGAAACCGACGACGGTGTCCATTTTGTCCGCGATACTTACAATGGCACCTTCATCGGTTTCCGGCAGTTCGCCACCGGCCGAGGTCGGCAGGTAGTGTTCGTAGATGGCCTTGGCCACAACGGGATGTTCACCGGCGATCAGGGCATACTCACGGCCCATGATTCCCTGAAGCTCGGCGAACTCATAGACCATAAGGGTTTCCAAGTCGGCCTTGGCAAGAACTGCGGCGCGGTCAACCCTTTCTTTAAGGGCGGGATTTATTTGATCACTAATGTATTCCGCAAGCTTCCTGAAGTGCATAACTTTTTCGTAGGAGGTGCCAAGCTGGGTGTGGAATACAACCTGATGTAGTTTTTCAAAGTGGTGATCAAGGGGGGTTTTTTGATCCTCATCAAAGAAGAACTTTGCGTCAGACAGCCTCGCACGGATTACTTTTTCGTTACCGCGGGCGACGATTGAAGGGTCTCTCGCCACCGTATTGTTTATGGTAATAAAGTAGGGCAATAGATTCCCTGCATCATTCACGACGGGAAAATACTTCTGGTGTGAAATCATAGAAGTTGTGAGAACTTCTTTGGGGAGCTTCAGGAATTCTGATTCAAAACTTCCGCAGACCGCCGTCGGATATTCAACAAGATAGGTTACTGTTTCGAGGAGATCCTCCGTGCAAAATATTTTCCCGTTTACCGTTTCTGCGACTTTTTCTGCTTCGTCCAGGATGATTTTTCTCCGCTCCTCGGGATCGACGATAACGAAGTGTTTTTTGCATTTTGTTATATAATCTTTGAGGTTTTTCACTTTGAATGATTTCGGAGCCATGAAGCGGTGGCCGTAACTTTTATCTCCGCTCTTAATGTTTCCGATGTCTAACGGTATAATCTCGTTTCCATAGATGGCAAGAATCCAGTGAATGGGTCTGGCAAAGCGGATTTGCAGATCAGACCAGCGCATGGATTTTTTGAAGGGTATAGTCATGATGAGTTTTGAGAGAATACCCGGGAGAAGCACTTTCGTATCTTCTCCGATAATCTTCTTTCTGGCGCAGATATATTCACCCTTTTCTGTCGTTATGGTGTCAAGCTCGGATACGTCTATTCCTTGTCCTGCTGCGAAGCCGATGGCTGCTTTTGTCGGATTTCCCTTTTCATCAAAGGCCACTCTTTTGGCAGGACCCGTTTTTTCAATGATCTGGTCTTCCTGCCTGCTTGACAGATTTGCAACGCAGAGGCAGAGTCTTCTTGGGGTTGCCATGGCCTTGATGTCGCCATGTTCAATCCGCTTGCCGGAAAGTTCCTTCCGGATGATCTCATCCATGTCTTTGATAGCCTTTGGTAGGAAGGCCGCAGGTATTTCCTCTGTTCCTATTTCAAGTAGAAGTTCCTTGCCCATCGATTAACTCCAGTCTTTATGAAATCGTAAATTGAGACTTGTAAAAGTTCCGTTGTAATTATGTCCCCGTATCAATTATCTTACTTTTCCCATCAAGGGGTAACCCATCTTTTCCCGCTGCTTAAGATAACCTTCAGCGCTCAATCTGGCGAGGTTTCTTACCCTCCCTATGTAGCTTGTACGTTCTGCCACGCTGATTGCGCCACGGGCATTCAGCAGGTTGAATGTGTGGGAGCACTTGAGGCAGTAATCATAGGTGGGCAACACCAGCTCTTTTTCAGCCATCTTGATGGATTCAGCTTCACACATATCGAAAAATTTCCTGAGCATAGAAACATCTGCAAATTCAAAGTTGTAATGCGACCATTCCACCTCGCCCTTGTGATGAACATCTCCGTACGTTACCTGATCATTCCATTGAAGATCATATACGTTATCAATCTCTTGGATATACATGGCTATGCGCTCAATGCCATACGTGAGCTCACCGCACACAGGGTGGAGATCTATGCCGCCACATTGCTGGAAGTAGGTAAACTGTGTTATTTCCATCCCATCGAGCCATACTTCCCATCCCAATCCCCATGCGCCTAATGTAGGTGATTCCCAATCGTCTTCCACGAAACGTATGTCATGATCGAGTGGATCTATGCCAACGCTCCTTAGAGAATCCAGATAAAGTTCCTGTATATCAAAGGGAGATGGTTTCAATATGACCTGATATTGATAGTAATGCTGCAACCTATTCGGATTTTCTCCGTATCTGCCGTCAGTTGGTCTCCGCGAAGGTTCCACATACGCGACGTTCCATGGTTCCGGCCCCAGTGCACGCAGAAATGTTGCAGGGTTAAAGGTTCCTGCCCCTACCTCGAGGTCATAGGGTTGCTGAATGACACATCCATAGTCTGCCCAGTACTTATCAAGAGCAAATATCAATTCCTGAAAGTTCACCTTATCCTCCTAATCCTGCCATAGGCAGGAG
>JAFNGM010000114.1:4717-17466 GCA_017885225.1 Syntrophaceae bacterium
CTGATTTCATGAAGGACATGCAATGATTTAATGTCTTTTCCAATGAGATGGTAAATGAAACTGATGAGGATATTCCTGATTTCCTTCTCTATCTGGTCTGATACAATAATTCTGCTGATCTTTTCCAAATCAGCTTCTTTTCCCAGGAGAAGGGTTCTAATTGTACCCAGGGAAGCATGCAGGGGGGCGGAATTGTTCTGGTAGCAAATGTTGCATTTGAGACCCCCTTCGCTTGTGACGAAGTAGTATGCGACTTTTTCACTCACCTGCTCCCTGCAGGTGAGGCAGCGGTCTAACACCGGTTCGTAGCCTGTATGCTTAAGGAGACGTATTTCAAAAAAACGGATCAACGCATCTGAAGAATTGCCGGCATCAATAAGTCCAAGAAAATTGAGCAATAATTGAAATAATTCACTGTTCTTTTTCCCTTCCGGTGTAAATTTGTCAATTAGTTCAATGAGATATGAGGAAATAAGCGTATGTTCCAGATATCCCCTGATATTTGCATGGTGATTGACAACGTCACACCCCTCAATGAGAGAAAGCGTCTCACGACCTTTCTTAGAAAAAATTATGTTCCCATAGGAAAAAGGTTCGAAGGCATTAGAAAATCTCTTCTTGCTTCGCCGGGCGCCTTTCGCGATTCCCTTGAGTTTGCCGTATTCACTCGTGTAGAATGTTATGATCCTGTCTGATTCTCCGTAATCGAGGGTATATAAAACAATGGCCGGACTCCTGTGCACTACCCGCGTGTTCATGGAAGCTCCCGGTATTTTATGTCACCGCCGACGATGGTCATAACGGCTTTTCCTGTGAAGGTCCATCCGTGGAAGGGCGTGTTTTTCCCTTTTGAACGCATACTGTTACGATCAAGTAACCAGGTTTTATCAAGGTCAATGACGGTAACATCAGCGTCAGAACCGATTTTAAGATTTCCTTTGGGGAGTTTCAGTATACCGGCCGGATTTGTGCTCATCGTGAGGATTAAACCCTTCATGGTAAGGATACCTTCGTGAACGAGTTTCATACTAAGGCCAAGGGATGTTTCCAAGCCTGTCATTCCAGAGGCAGCGTATTCAAATTCTACCTCTTTATCGGTGGACGCATGCGGGGCATGATCGCTGGCGATTGCATCAATGGTTCCATCCTTGAGGCCTTCTTTGAGTGCAATGACATCTCTGTCTGTCCGCAGGGGCGGGTTGACCTTCGCATACGTGTCAAATTCCCTTAAGGCCTCGTCGGTAAGGGTAAAGTAGTGGGGAGCAGTTTCCGCTGTTACCTTAACGCCTCTCTCCTTGGCATCCCTTATTAATCTCACAGCTCCCGCGGTACTCACATGGGCGATATGAAGGATTGTCTTTGTGTACTCGGCGATGATGATGTCCCTCGCAATCATTGTCTCTTCCGCGATAGCGGGAATCCCCTGAAGACCGAGTTCGGTGGATACGAATCCTTCGTTCATGGACCCTCCGGCCGATAAGTGGAGGTCTTCGCAGTGTGAGATGATGGGCATATAAAAAGAAGATGCGTATTCAAGAGCACTTCTCATTAAGGCGCTATCTGTGACAGGTTTCCCATCATCCGAGAATGCAACGGCGCCGGCATCCTGCAAATCTCTGAATTCCGTCATAGTGGTTCCTTCCGAGCCCACGCTGATCGCAGCGATGGGATATACATTCACAATATTACACGATACCGCTTTTTTCTTTATGTACTCCGTGACTGATCTGGTGTCATTGACAGGTTTGGTGTTGGGCATACAGGCAATGGAGGTAAATCCGCCGGTTGCGGCAGCAGCACTGCCCGTCTGGATGGTTTCTCTGTATTCAAATCCCGGTTCACGCAGGTGGGTATGTATATCGATTAATCCCGGCACAATAGCCATACCCCTGACGTCGATTACAGTGATTTCTCCGGCGGATGACTTCCAGGAAGCATTTCCCGGTTTGTGAATACCTTTGCCGATTTTTACGATTTTCCCGTTTTCTATCATGAGGTCCATCTGTGCATCCACATTCTGGGACGGGTCAATAATTCTTCCGCCTGTGAGTAATAATTTCATGGTTTATACCCTCGAAAAGTTGAAAATTCGTTAAAAACCGTCATTGCTTGCCTCCGATCAACAGATACAACAATGCCATTCTCACGGCGACGCCGTTTGTAACCTGGTCAAGAATGACGGAATATGGCCCGTCGGCAATGTCAGGAGAAATCTCTATACCCCTGTTGATTGGTCCCGGATGCATAACCAGGACGTCGTCTTTCGCCAGCGTGATATTCTGTCTGTTGAGACAGAAGTAATTGGAATATTCTCTCAAGGAGGGGAATAATTTCTGCTGCTGTCTTTCTAACTGAATTCTGAGCATCATGATTATATCAACATCCCTGATGGCCTTCTCCAGATTATCATGAACGGTCACTCCCATGTGTTCAATGTCTCGCGGCAGCATCATTGCCGGCCCCGCGACAATCACATGAGCCCCCATCTTGATAAGACCATAAATGTTGGAACGGGCTACCCGGCTGTGTGCGATGTCACCAACAATTGCCACCTTGAGACCGGCAATCTTCCCCTTTTTTTCCTTTATGGTCATCATATCCAGTAAGGCCTGGGTCGGGTGTTCATGGGCTCCGTCACCGGCATTTATTATGGACTGCTTTACCATTCTGGCCAGCATGTGGGGAGCTCCGGCGGCACTGTGTCGAATAACAATGGCATCCGGGTTCATGGCTTCCAAATTTCGCGCAGTGTCGATGAGGGTTTCTCCTTTCACGACACTGCGCGTTGATGCAGAGATATTAATGGTGTCGGCGCTCAGTCTTTTCCCGGCGATCTCAAAGGAAGTCCTGGTCCTTGTACTGGCTTCGAAAAACAGATTTACGATGGTTTTCCCTCTCAAGGTCGGGACCTTCTTAATTTCCCTTGTAGAAACTTCGATGAAGGAGTCTGCCGTATTTAAAATAAGGTTAATCTCGTCAATGGATAGGTCTTTTATCCCAAGAATATCTTTTCTTGCTAATTTCATACGTGAACCTCAAATCATTGTCCGGCTATGGTTTTATGATGATAAAATCTCAAAGAGACGTTGCCCCTTTGTAACCTAAAAAACGAAGATTATTGAGGGGGCCTGAGAACCCACCTCCCTCAGAGGTACATGAAGCCCCGCTTCCCGATCGAGTCGCGGACGTGCCTTTGGGCGGGGAGCGTTACTGAGTATCTTCTTGAATGACGACTTCATCTATTCCGTTCTTTTCTGTGAGCTTCACGACGACAGATTCCCAGAGGGAAGATGGTAAGTTCTTCCCCACAAAATCCGCACGAATGGGAAGCTCGCGATGTCCTCTGTCAATAAGCACGGCAAGCTGGATAAGCTTGGGCCTGCCGAAATCAATAAGAGCGTCCATGGCCGCACGTATCGTTCTGCCGGTAAAAAGAACATCATCAACGAGGACCACCTTTTTATCATCCAACGAAAATGGTATGTCTGTTTTTGCCAATATCGGTTTTTTGTCAGAGTGTCGCAGATCGTCGCGATAAAGGGTAATGTCAAGAATGCCGAGCGGTATGTCAATTCCTTCCAGCCTGCGTATCTTTTGTTTCAGCCTCTCCGCAAGATAAACGCCACCGGTCCTGATTCCGACGAGACATAATTCTTCTGTTCCTTTGTTTCTTTCGAGAATTTCATACGCAATTCTGGTAAGAGACCTGTCAATGCCATCTGTATCCATTACCACTTTCTTCTGTTCCATAGGTATTTCCACCTCTGAATATTCATAGTTATAAAAAAAGCCTTCCCATGGAATGAGAAGGCTGACAATGCAAATGAAAATTTTTTGATTTCATATCCTTTTTCAATCTCACCGGATCAAATTAAAAGGTCTTTTTACTGTGTGACTATGAACCATTGCATGCTTTCATATCATATCAACAGAGATAAAAAAAGCTTTTTTAATACTTTCAATAATGCTATAGAAAATCTGCCTGGAGGTACTTACGCATGGTAGTGAATTCAGAACCACAGGTTTTTTTATTTTTAAGCCAGATCCTAGGTGATAATGTTCTTGATGATAATGGCAGGTCACTGGGAAAGATTATTGATGTAGTTGCCAGCCTGACTGAGCCTTATCCTGTTATCACTCATATACTTCTGCAAGGCGCTCAGAAAAAACCTTCCTCTCTGTCATGGCAGAAGGTTACTGAAGTGGGAGGAAAGTATGTCACGAATCCTTACTATTTAGAGGATTTCCGGGAGCCTCTTCTTCAGGAGGGGGAACTCTTGCTTAAGGACACGCTTTTGGATAAACAGATTGTCGATACCGATGGGGCAAAGGTTCGCAGGGTGAACGATCTGCAGTTTCTCAAAGCGCGTGGTAATCTTCACTTAGTGCATGTGGATGTGGGATTTCGGGGTTTGATGCGGCGTGTGGGTCTGGAAAGGACCATGGATGCTTTTTCACGCGGGTTTTTTGATTATACTCCTCACGATCAATTTATCTCCTGGAAGTTCGTCCAGCCCCTTTCTTCTCCTGACCTCCTGCGTCTTAAGATTTCTCAAAATCGATTAGCCCAGCTCCACCCCGCGGATCTTGCCGATATAATCGAGGAACTGGACATTCACAAGAGAACCGCCGTTTTTCAAGCACTCGATATAGAGACAGCCGCTGAGACCCTTGAAGAAACTGATCCAAAGATCCAGGTAAGCTTGATTGAAGATATGAAAGTATCAGAAGCGTCAGATATTATAGAGGAGATGTCTCTCAGTGAGGCAGCCGATCTATTGGGAGATCTTCCGAAGGATAAGGCGGATGATATCCTTATGGAAATGGAAAAAGATATTGCAGAAGATGTCAAGGAACTCTTGGCCCATCCGGAAGAAAAAGCAGGGGGGCTTATGACCACCTCTTTCCTGTGTTTCACTCCTCTGGTTCTCGCCGGTGAAGCGATGGAGCGAATTCGCAAGGAAGCTGAAGACATGGATTTTATCTATTACCTCTATGTGGTTGATGAGTATGAACATCTCCTGGGTATGCTCAGTCTGCGGGAGCTTCTGGTGGCCTCACCGGATACGCCTCTTTCCGGGTTGATGGATACAAGGGTTGTTTCCGTATCTCTTGATGAAGAAAAAGAAGAAATTGCCGAGCATTTTGCCAAGTACGGCATCATGGCCATACCTGTTGTGGATGAAACGAGCGTATTAAAAGGCGTAATCATCTTTAAAAACCTTTTAGAGGTAATTGCCCCTCATCTGGGAAAATAGCGGCTATGGACGAAGACGGTGAAAGAACATCATGGCTAGCAGCGCTTCAAAAACATCATTTCGATCTGCGCTTCAAAACCTTTTCCCCAAAAGGACATGGCGATCTCTTGGCATTTTTTTCGCCCTTCTCGGTCCGGGAATAATCACTTCCAACGTCGATAACGACGCCGGCGGCATTACTACCTATTCTCTCGCAGGTGCTGAATTTGGCCTGTCCCTTCTCTGGACATTGATCCCCATCACCATAGTGCTGATTATTATCCAGGAAATGTGTGCCCGTATGGGGGTGGTTTCCGGCAAGGGCCTGTCTGATCTTATTCGCGAGCGTTTTGGCGCGAAAGTAACGTTCTATTTGATGATTTTTCTTTTCCTGGCAAATGTGGGGAATACGTTATCGAATTTTGCGGGTGTGGCGGCGAGTATGGAAATATTCGGGATCAGCAAGTACATTTCGGTGCCGCTCAGCGCGCTCTTTGTCTGGTGGCTGGTGGTCAAGGGGACATATAAGACTGTGGAGAAGGCATTTCTTATTGCCTGTGTATTTTATCTGTCCTACATTATATCCGGCTTTATGGGCAATCCCGACTGGAGCGAGATCGGGGTGGCGATTCTTACGCCCGCGTTTAGCTTTAATCCCGGTTTTCTTACCATGGTGATCGCAATTATCGGGACAACCATTGCCCCTTGGATGCAATTCTATCTCCAGTCATCTATCGTTGACAAGGGTCTGAAGACGGAGGACTACAATTACGCGAGACTGGATGTGATATTTGGTTCTTTCATGGTTAATATTGTCGCGTTTTTTATCATCATGCTGTGTGCAGTAACCCTTTTCCAAAACGGGATTAAGATAGAGACCGCAAAGGATGCAGCACTCGCATTAGCGCCGTTAGCGGGGAAATATTGTTCATGGCTGTTTTCGTTCGGGTTGCTGAATGCATCGCTGTTTGCCGCGTCAATTCTGCCGCTTTCCACCGCCTACACGATCTGTGAGGCATTCGGCTGGGAATCGAGCCTTGATCGCAAGGTTACTGAAGCGCCGCAATTTTACGGCATGTATTTCCTGATGATATTTNNCCCTTCTTCCCTTTGTTCTGATCGCGATGCTGATTCTTGTCAATGATCGGCGGATTATGGGAAAGTATGTAAACGGACCTGTAATGAATTTTATTTCCTGGATGACCGTGTGTGTGCTGATATTTATCTCAGGAGCTTTGATCGTGACTTCTCTGAGGTAATTATGGCAGGGTTCAAGGATTCAAGTGTAACGCTGAGATACACCGAGCAAAGGATGTTCAAAGCACTTATAAAGTAATTGAAACAAAAGACCTCTGCACGTGAACCCTCGATCCCTCGAATCCTTACCGTGGTATTTGACCAAACCTGCTCCACCTGACACTATTGTTTTCATTATCCCATGACCAGTAAATGATAAATGCCTTCCCCATAACATCTTTCAGGTTCACGAAACCCCAGAATCTGCTGTCATAACTCTGGTCTCTGTTGTCACCCATGACAAAGATGGAACCAGGACGGACCGTGACCGGCCCGAAGTTGTCACGGGGTTGAATTGAGCCCGGAATAATGAAATCATCACTATAAATTCCGTGTGTATCATTCATCGGTAAGCCGTTTAAATAAATCTTCTTGTTGCGTATTTCTATTGTATCGCCGCTTACCCCGATAACTCGCTTAATAAAATCTTTAGATCGGTCTTCAGGGTATATAAACACCACGATGTCTCCTCTTTGGGGGTCGCCGACAGGGATAAGGGTATTCCTGAAAAAAGGTATTTTTATGCCATAGATGAATTTACTGACCAGGATATGATCACCTATCTCAAATGTTGGCTTCATTGATCCCGAGGGTATTTTAAAAGCCTGGATGATGAAAGTTCTGATAAAAAGGGCGATCAGAATGGCAATGATAATCGCTTCCGCATATTCTCGAAGTTTGGATTTTGTATTTGTCATGAATGAACCTTTATGAATATATATTCGACATAGTGATTATTATCATTACAAGGGCGAAGAATCCTTTTGCCAGTGTTCCCGCGACCCTCCCAAGTGCGGCACTGTAACCTGCCCTCAATGCCGGCTTCAGCTTCGCTTGATGTAATAACTCAAACATGAGCACACAGGCAAATCCGCCTAAGAATATTCCCATCACAGCGCCTAACCCGAAAAAAACAGGAGTCAATAGCATCGCGCCTGCAAGACTGCCGAGCGCGGATATCCAGACTACTCTTTTCGTAATTTCCAATCTCGCCGCCCCTGACATTCCGAGGAGAAAGTCTAACCCCTCCGCGAGAATTGTAATGGCAACAAGGACAAGAATAATCTTGATGCCGATTTTTTCAAAACCAGTGACAAACGCGTACATAATCACATCGATGAGGATAATGATTGTCCCGGGAATACCGAATATTGTGGAAAAGATTCCCGCACACAGTTTGAGGATAAAAATGCTTAATCCTGCAATTTCAATAGGCGTCAAATTATTTGCTCCTCTTGAGACGGGAAGGTTTAATTTTTTCAAATGCGAGCACAATGGGACTTGCGATAAAAATGGAGGAGTAAGTCCCTACTACTACACCGACCAAGAGGGCAAAGGCAAAGTCATGAATCACCGCGCCGCCGAAGAAAAACAGAACGACGACAACAAGAAACACCGTGAATGATGTCAGGATGGTTCTGCTGAGAGTCTGGTTAATGCTTGCGTTGATTGTGTCCGCGAGGCTCTGCTTTACATTTTTTCTTACGTTTTCCCTGATTCTGTCATAGACAACGATCGTGTCGTTGATTGAATACCCAATAATCGTTAATAAGGCAGCCACGATTGTGAGATCAAATTCTTTGTTGAGGAGGGAAAAAACGCCCACAGTGATGATGACATCGTGAACCAGGGCAAGAATCCCGCCAACGGCGTATCGGAACTCGAATCGCCAGGCAATATAAATAAGCATTCCGATCCATGAGAAAACAATGGCCAGAATCGCTTTTCTCGTCAGGTCGCTGCCTACTTTCGGGCCGACTACTTCCACCCTTCGTATCTCAAAAGAGTCTTTCCCATACACAGCCGTAAGGGCGTCCTCGATTTTGCCGGACAGTCCTCTCTGATCGGAAGACGATTCCGCCGTCCTGATGACAACTTCGCTCGTGCCGAAAGACTGGATTATACTGTTTTCAAGGCCGATCGATGTAAAGGCGTTTCTGATCGCGTCGGCAGAAGGCTCTTTTTGAAATTTAATCTGCACTAACGTACCGCCCGCAAAGTCGATACCGTAATTGAGGCCGCCATGCCACACGATTGATGCCATACCGATGACAATCACGGCGAGCGAGCATGCCAAGGCGATCTTCATCCTGCCGACAAAATCAAAGTTTGTTCCAGATTTTATGAATTCCATTCGCATCTCCTAAGAGGCTTAAGGCCAGAAGTATCATCCGGAAAGTATTTGGCCTCACCTTTCACTTTTTATTCTCTTGCTATACACTTACTGATTTGATCTTTCTGTCCCAGATAAAGTAATCGAAAATAATCCTCGTCACGAATACGGCCGTGAACATACTCACGATAATGCCTATACTAAGTGTGACGGCAAATCCTTTGACCGGTCCTGTTCCGAACCCGAAAAGAAACAATGCTGCAATCAACGTCGTGACGTTTGAATCAAGAATGGTCAGGAATGCCTTGGAGTATCCTGTTTCAATGGCGGCCCTTGGTGTTTTCCCCGTACGCAACTCCTCGCGTATCCTTTCGAAAATCAGAACGTTGGCGTCTACCGCCATACCAATGGTGAGAACAATACCGGCAATGCCGGGGAGCGTCAGGGTGGCCTTGAATGCGGCGAGGGTGCCAAGAATAATTATAATGTTTATGACCAGCGCAGCGTTCGCGACAATCCCGGAGAGTCTGTAATACACCATCATAAAGAGCATCACCAGGAGACCCCCGATGATAGTTGACCATAATCCCTTATCGATGGAATCCTGTCCCAGGGATGGTCCGACTGTCCTTTCTTCAAGGATAGTGACCGGTGCCGGAAGAGCTCCGGCCCTGAGGACGATTGCCAGATCCTTTGCTTCATCCATAGTGAATTGCCCCGTAATTTGGGCGTCCCCTCCCGAGATTCTTTCCTGGATCACCGGAGCTGAATGTACCGTTCCATCCAATACGATAGCCAAACGTTTTTTTACGTTTTCTCCCGTTATCCTGTCGAATTCCTTTGCCCCCTGAGGGTTGAACTTTATTGCGACGTATGGTTCAGCAAACCGGTCGCCGATTTTTACCTGGGCGCTTTCGAGATATCCGCCGGTAAGAAGAGTTTTATTTTTCAGCAACAGGGGCGTAGATGTCCGCCGCCCTGTTTGTCGGTCCAGACGACTTTCATACACTATACTGCTGCCCTCAGGCACAATGCCCTTGAGGGCGTTTTCTATGCTGTGTTCTTCATCAACAAGCTTAAATTCAAGAAGCGCTGTTTTTCCGATGAGGTTTTTTGCTCTTGTCGTGTCCTTGATGCCGGGTAATTGGACAACGATCCTGTCTTCCCCCTGGGGGATAATTTCCGGCTCTGATATGCCGAACTGATCAACCCTGTTCCTGATAGTTTCGAGGCTCTGCTCCACGACCATTTTTTTGAGCTCTTCCGCCCGCTTGGTCTTAATCTTGAGCGCGACCACTTCCTTGCCTCCCCGTGTCTCTGATGAGACTATCTCCAGATCGGGATAATTGTCTTTTAAGACTTTCTCAAATGCCGTCTTTGAGGCGCTGTCAGGGAGTTCAAAAGATATGGTCCTCGCCTTTTTGGTTCCCTCAAGGTAAAGAAACCGGACTTTATTCGTCATCAATGTTTCCTTGATTTCATTTGACATGCGCTCGAGTGTGCTTTCCGCCGCCTTATCCGTGTCAACCTCCAGAACGAGATGGGTTCCTCCTTGAAGATCCAGGCCCAGGTGGATTTTATCCGCGGGCAGGTATTTTTTCCATACGTCCGGAAGATCCGCCGTGAGGGAAGGTGTGAGAAAAAATAATCCTGCAAGGGAAACGACTATCGCAATAGCAGCCCTTACTTTGATTCCTTTGAGCATGGTTGACCCCTTTCCACAATATTGACAAATTCATGAAAAAGACCGTTTGCCGGGATTTACGAAAGCTGCCAGAATGCCCCGCCTGGTAGTTGGGAACGAGTGGTTCCGCAGTGTTCGTACATCACAAAGGGGCAACGCCCCTTTGTGACCCAAAAGGAAAAGATCCTTCAGGGAGCCTAAGGGACCTTGTCCCTCAGAGGCAAGTAAAGGTCCATACTAACCAGTTTAGGCCTTTCATAAGATCGTCATGATTCTTTTACACCTTTTTGCGTAATAGTACCGATATATTCCCGGGATATCTTAATCCGTACCTTTTCAGCGATTTCCAGTGTCACAAGAGTTTCTGTAAGCCCCGTTACTTTTCCATGAATTCCGCCCACGGTTACGACCATGTCTCCGTGATTGAGGTTTTCACGCATCTTCTTCACTTCTTTTTGTTTCTGTTGTTGAGGCCGTATCATGAGCACGTAAAAGATGCCGAACACAACCGCCATCATGATAATAAAGCTGATATCTCCCCCTCCTCCAAGACCACCTCCGCCGCCGGAACCGCCCATAGCGTATGCGACATCTGTCACTTTTCCGCCCTCCTCATGTTATTTCAGATTATTGATTTCTTAAAAAGTCTTTTTTAAATTCCGAGTATGTTCCATCTTCTATTGCTGTCCTGATGTGCTCCATCAGGTGCATAAAGTACCGGATATTATGAACAGTATTTAACGTCATGGCTAAAATCTCTTTCGCCATATACAGATGTCTCAAGTATGCGCGAGAGTAGTTCTTACAAGTATAACAGTCACATGAGCTGTCGACAGGTGCATCGTCATTCCGGTAACGGGCGTGTTTTATAACAACCTTTTCATGATTTGTAAATAACAATCCGTTTCTCGCGCATCGCGTGGGTATGACACAGTCAAACATATCGATGCCGTAGCCCACACATGAGATGATATCTTCCGGCGTACCCACACCCATGAGATATCGTGGTTTATCCACAGGAAGAAGGGGGGTAATCGCCTCAGCGATGTGTAACATTTCTTCTTTTGGTTCTCCCACGCTTAATCCACCCTGGGCGTAGCCGTCAAAACCAATATTCATGCATATTTCTTCAACAGCCCGCCTCCTTAGATCGGGATATATTCCACCCTGAATAATTCCGAAAAGAGCTTGTGAATCGGATTTTTTAATGGTTTTACACCTTTTTGCCCAGTTGATTGTCAAGTCGAGAGATTTTTCCGCTTCCTCGAAACTTGCAGGGTAAGGTGTACATTCATCAAGGCACATCATAATATCAGAACCTAAGGATTCCTGAATCTCAATGGCAAGTTCCGGACTGATGAAATGACTCGATCCGTCAATATGAGATTGAAAGATTACTCCTTCGGAAGTTATTTTTCTTAGAGCTCCGAGGCTGTATACCTGAAAGCCGCCGCTGTCGGTAAGTATAGGCGAGTTCCAGTTCATAAACCTGTGGATTCCTCCGAGCCCTTTAATTATCTCATGACCAGGCCTCAGATAAAGGTGGTAGGTGTTGGTGAGGATCATTTCCGCACCCAGCTCCCGCACCGTTTCAGGAATGAGGGATTTGACCGTACCCTGCGTGGCTACCGGCATGAAAACGGGGGTGTTGACCTCTCCATGAGGTGTGCAGATTTTCCCGAGACGCGCCCCGGTTGAGGGATCTTTTTTACGCAGTTTAAATTGAAACATATCTTTAGTTTATTACCAATTCATTTCAAAAGGGTTCAAGGGGTCCAGGGTTCCAGGGTTCGAGAGGTGTAAAGAAAAAGTTCTTCTTTTATCGCTTGGCCCCTTGAACCCTGGACCCCTTGAACCCTTTTTGTTATAATATCAACATGCAATCTCCATAACTGTAGAAACGGAAATGATCCTCGATGGCCTGCGTGTAAGCTTTAAACATCAAATCTCTCCCGGCAAAGGCGCACACGAGTAACAAAAGTGAAGATCTGGGGAGATGAAAGTTGGTAATCAATCCGTCAACCCGCCTAAACCGGTAACCAGGATAAATAAAAAGTCTGGTATAGGTTGATATGGGCTTAATTCTACCAGCCTCATCCGCAGCCGATTCGATAACCCGAGTCGATGTCGTACCTACCGCAATGACTCTTTCTGCTTCATTGATCATCGCAGCTGCTTCTTTGCTTATTTCGAAAAACTCCTCCTCCATTACATGATTTTCGACGGTGTCCGCTTCTACGGGGAGAAATGTTCCGTAACCTACATGGAGTGTAACCGGAACAATATGCACCCCCGTTTTTTTGAGTGCATCGAGTACACCTTGGGAAAAATGTAAACCCGCCGTTGGTGCAGCGACTGATCCGGGGATACGTGCGTAAATTGTCTGATATCGCTCGATATCCTCGGGAAATGCCGCACC
>JAFNGM010000114.1:17475-18635 GCA_017885225.1 Syntrophaceae bacterium
CGGCAACTCTTTTTGCCGGCTTTAATAACACCTCCCATGTGTGGACAGATCCTGTATTTTCACTTTTTTTAGACAGAAGAAGAATTTCAATTATTCCCCCTGACTCTTTTTTTCCCACGAGCCGCGCCCGAATTACTTTTGAATCATTAATCACCAGAACATCGTTTTTGCGCAGATAATCCGGCACGTTATAAAAATGTTTACGTTCAACCTCTTTCGTGTTTTTATTTACCACCATCATCCGGGAATGGTCCCTTCGCTCACAGGGATGCTGCGCGATAAGCTCTTCGGGAAGGTGGTAGTCGAAATCCTTTAATTTCATTGCTCAACTTGTTCCGAAATAGACAAGGGTCATCCCCGCGATAATTGCGGATAAACCCAGGAGCCTCAAGGTCGAAGCGGACATCTCCTGTATCTTTGAAAGATATGCTTTAACCTTCTCCGGAAAGGCAACATAGGGGAGCCCTTCTATAACGAAAACCATTCCCAGCACACAGAGAAAATATTTCATTCTATCATCGCTCCTTCAGTTTGGCTTCGTTCCACAGATCATCCATCTCTTTGAGGGTGGCCCCGGCAAGGTCTTTTCCCTCCTCTGTAAGCTTTTTTTCTATGTAGGAAAATCTTTCAGTAAATTTTGCCACGGATGCCTTCAGCGCCTCTTCGGCATTTACATCCACGAAGCGACAGAGATTCACCAGGGTAAACAGAAGATCTCCGATTTCTTCACGGATGTAATGGATGTTGCTGGACTTCAGCGACGTTTTAAATTCATGAAACTCCTCTTCAAGTTTTTCAAGAACCGCTTCCGTGTTCGTCCAGTCGAATCCAACGCGGGAAGCTTTTTCTGTGAGCTTTTGCGCCCTGAGGAGGGCCGGCAGTGAGCGCGGTATCCTGTCCAGGAGGCCTGCGCTCCCTGCATTTCTGTTTTCCAGATGTTTTTTTATATCATCCCAGTTCGCTTTTATTTCCTCGATATTTTTTACTTTTGCGTCACCAAACACATGAGGGTGCCTGCGTATCATCTTTTCCGCGACGTATTCCATAACATCGGAGATGTTAAATTCATTCGCCTCTTCTGAGATACGGGACAGAAAAAGGATCTGAAAGAGAAGATCACCCATTTCCTCTTTTTGCGATTTCGGCGAACCGCTTTCTAT
>JAFNGM010000115.1 GCA_017885225.1 Syntrophaceae bacterium
CCCTTTTTCACGATATAGGATGACCCGTTATGGGCGCGCGTCTGCATTGATTTTGCGGCATGTTTTTTGCCGCCATCCGGAATAACAAGAACTTGCTTCGGTTTATGCAGACGCGCGCCCATAACGGGTCATCCTATATCGTGAAAAAGGGAGATACGCTTCAAGCCATTGCCAAAAAAACCGGCTACTCAGTAAATCATATCAGAAAATTGAACCATGTGAATGCAAAATCTTTAAAAGTAGGGCAAAAAATTGTCCTCTCGAGGCGAGGTCCCGTAAAAGAACTGGCAGTAGTGAGAACGAATGAAATAGATGAATACGACGAGGAAGATGATTTGCTGGAAGATGATGAAGATGTTGTCCTGAATGATACCTTGCTGGAAACTGAAAATAAAATGGATTCAAGCAGTGAATTATTAGGGAAATGGGGTAGTCCCCATGAACGATCCCTCTTTGTCAGGGTTGCCAAGGGTTTTTTGGGCGCTCCTTATCGTTTGGGAGGCTCATCCATCAGGGGCCTGGATTGTTCAGCATTTGTGAAAAAGATCTACGAATTCTTTGATGTCAGTCTTCCCAGAACAGCAAAAGAACAGGCGCGCGTGGGGATGAGCGTATCGAGAGATGAGCTGAAGGAAGGAGATCTTGTCTTTTTCAATACAAGGCGGGCATATGGCCATGTAGGGATTTATATCGGAAATAATGAATTTGTTCATGCAGCCGCCGGCCGGCAAAGAATGGTCAGGATTGATACGCTCGATAAACCTTACTACAATAAGCGTTTTGTAAAAGCGGTGAGAATTAAAGGGTTGGACAGTGGAGTATAGCCCCCGTTGATGTCCATAACATTATAAGATTCTTCAAGAAATGGGACATAAGTGTGTCCCATTTTATTTTGCCACATGTATTGTCAAAGACATTAGACATTCAGAAAACACTACTTTTCTATTGATTTATTTCTCTGCCCCCTATATCCTTAAATTCTTAATGCAGGTACTCATATTACAAATTATAAGGAGGCAAATATGCACAAAAAACAGTTATTCTTCGTCATTGTTATATCGTTTTTCTTTTTAATCAGTGGCTGTGTTACCACGGGCACCTATGAGAAAAAAGTAAAAGAAGCGGACAATCAGGCAAAAGAACTCGCATCTCTTCAGCAGAAATACGATACGATGAAGGCAGACAGAGATCAATTGAAAGAAGCATTTGCAAATGCAACCAGTGAACAGGCAAAATTGAAGGAAAATCTCGCTGAGGTGAAAAAGAAAGAGGTAGAAGTACTAACTGAAAGCAATACATATAAACAACTGATGCAGGAAATGAAGGGTGAGATCGCCAAGGGACAGGTTACAATTTCAGAACTCAAGGGAAAACTTACCCTGGATGTGGTGGATAAAATCCTTTTCGCCTCCGGACAGTCAGAAGTGAAGAAGGAAGGGTTAGACGTTCTGCAAAGGGTCATTGATATCCTCAAGAATGTGAAAGATAAGTCGATCCGTATTGAAGGCCACACGGATAACGTACAAATCAAGGGCAGACTCGCGAAGCAGTACCTTACCAACTGGGAGCTTTCAGCAGCCCGCGCCCTTAATGTCACAAAATATCTGCAACAGCAGGGGATTGATCCTGCCCTCTTATCAGCCACGGCTTTTGGTGAATACAAGCCGATTGCGAACAACGATAGTTCAGAAGGGCGAGCGAAGAACCGGAGAATTGCAATCATTCTTCTGCCAAAGGAATGATGATAAGAAATATATCATGGGTAAGACGATCACCGAGAAGCTTATTGAAGCACACATTGTCTCAGGTAGATTTATTCCCGGCACTGAAATAGGTATCAAAATCGATCAGACTCTGACTCAGGATGCCACGGGAACTATGGCGTATCTGCAGTTCGAGTCGATGGGTATACCGCGGGTCAGGACAGAACTCTCGGTGAGCTATATAGATCACAATACCACACAGATCGGGTTTGAAAATGCAGATGACCACAGGTATCTGCAAACCGTGGCACAAAAGTACGGTATATACCTGTCACGGGCGGGAAATGGTATATGCCACCAGGTTCATTTGGAATGCTTTGGAAAGCCTGGAAAAACTCTTCTTGGTTCCGATAGCCACACTCCTATGGGCGGAGCTCTGGGTATGCTGGCTATCGGAGCGGGCGGACTCGATGTCGCGTTAGCGATGGCAGGGGAACCTTTCTACCTCACCAGTCCAAAAATTATCAAAATCAACCTCACCGGCACACTTCCCCCCTGGACCTCTGCCAAAGATATCATCTTGAAAGTTCTCAATATCTTTACAACAAAAGGAAACGTCGGGTGTGTCTTCGAATACGGCGGCGACGGCCTGGCGAACCTCTCTGTGCCTGAACGGGCGACCATCGCCAATATGGGAGCGGAATGCGGCGTCACCACTTCTGTGTTTCCGAGTGACGAGATGACAAGGATTTTTTTGAAGGCCCAGGACCGGGAAGATGCTTGGAGGGAAATTACTGCCGACGATGATGCAAAGTATGACCGGATCGTTGACATCAACCTCTCCGAACTGGTTCCTCTCACGGCAAAGCCGCACAGCCCTGATAATGTCAGCCCCGTGAGAGACATAGGAGAAATTGAGGTGAACCAGGTCTGTATAGGAAGTTGTACGAATTCATCCTATAAAGACCTGGTAACGGTCGCAAAAATTTTAAAAGGAAGGGTGACTCATCCGGGAGTGAGTTTTATGATCGCCCCGGGATCAAAACAGGTTCTCGAAAACCTTGCCAGAGATGGTTTTCTTGCCGATCTCATCCAGACAGGGGCAAGAATCATGGAAAGTGCATGTGGGTTCTGTATCGGTAACTGCCAGAGTCCCCAGACGAAAGCCGTATCCCTCCGAACATCGAACAGGAATTTTTTGGGGAGATCGGGCACATTGGATGCGGAGATCTATCTTGTCAGTCCGGAAACCGCGGCAGCCGCTGTGATTACGGGCAGATTCACCAATCCCCGTGACCTGGGAATGCATTACCCCGAAGTAAAAATGCCCGAGCACTTTCATATTGACGACAGTATGATCATAAAACCCGAAGATACCAGGGACCCCTCTGCAATAGAAATCTACAGGAGCCCCAATATCGGCGATCCCCCGGTGAATGAGGCCTTCCCTGAAAGGATTAAAGGCGAAGTGACCATCAAGGTCGGAGATAAAATCACCACCGATCACATCATCCCTGCCGGAAAGCGGATGAAATACCGGTCAAACATACCCAAGTATTCAAAGTACTTTTTCGAACTCATTGACGGGCATTTCTACAAACGGGCAATAAAAATCCGCGACAAGGGAAGGCATAACATCATCGTCGCGGGGCTCTCCTACGGGCAGGGTTCATCACGAGAGCACGCCGCCATATGCCCTATGTGCCTGGGCGTGAAGGCAGTCATCGCCAAGTCGTTTGAGAGGATCCATACAGCGAACTTGATCAACTTCGGAATCCTTCCCCTTACCTTTAAAGACGAAGGAGACTATGAGCGTATTCACCAGGGGGACGGCCTTGAGATACGGGACGTGAGAAAAATCATCGAGAACAACGGCATTATGATTGTGAAAAATGTCTCATCAGGCATATCGTTCGAGGTTATGTACTCTCTCTCTGACAGGCAGAAAAAGATACTGTTGGCCGGCGGCGCGCTTAATCTGAGACATATATGAATTACCATGTCCATTGTGGATAAAATCTATCGACACTGTCTTTCCGGCCCCTTCCGGGGTGAATTGACGGCACAGAATGTTTCCCTCTATCATACATCCCCCTTCACAATTTACTGTGAGAAGTTCGTCTCCGCAGAAGAAAGAGACCCTATAAGTCCCTATCGAGAGCTCCTTCTGGAAAGAGGCCTTGAACACGAGCAAAGGACAATAGAATGCAAATATCCTGAATGCCGCCCAATCCATATTGAGACGCCGGAGGAAGGTTTTCGCATGATACTTGAGGAAATGGCAAGGGGGGCTGAGGTCATCTGCGGGCTCCCCCTGCTTTATCTCCCGGAGAACATGCAGGGAAGAATAGATGTCATTGAGAGAAGAAATGACAAATCTTCCGTCTTCGGCAATTATTACTATGTCGTTACGGAAATCAAACTTGTGAAAAAAATCAGACGCGAGCATATTCTTCAGGCAGCCTTTTACACGTATATGCTCTCAAAGATACAGGAATATATGCCGCACATATTCCGCGTAATCAACCATGACGTCAAGGTATTTGAATATTCTTTTGCCGATTATGAGACGGAGCTTCAACGTGCGCTCAAGGGAACCCGGGCAATTCTCGATGGCAGGAAGGTTCCGACCGCAACATACAACGCCTCGGAATGGCCGTGGGAAAGGTACGGCAACCATGAGGCAATCAGGGTGAGGGATGTTTCTCTGGTAGGACAGGTCGGCCCAAGAACAAAGGAAAAACTGGTAAACCAGGGCTTTAAAAAGGTCTGGGATATTGCCTACGCCGGGGTTGATGATTTGATTAAGCTTCAGGGGATACGCGAAAAGAGCGCACAAAAACTCATTTTGAATACCCAGGCCATTATGAAAAACGAGCCTATTCTTATTGACAGGTCAGCATTACAATTTCCTGCGAAATCCACGGAAATCTTCCTCGATCTTGAGGGCACAGACCAACCGGATTTAGAGGGAGAAACCGAGCCGGTCGACTACCTCATCGGTATCGTTGTCTGCAAGGACGGCAGAGATGCATACCATTCCTTTGTAGCGCACAGAATCC
>JAFNGM010000116.1 GCA_017885225.1 Syntrophaceae bacterium
GAAACGAGGTGTGCTCCGGTATGAGAGATTGCCCGAATTGTGGTTACAACCTATCCCAAAGCATGAGTAACCAAAAAGCCCGTCGGTCTTTACCAAATCTGCAAATTTTATAAACCGACACCTTTGATCTGCTAATCTCAAATCCCTTCTGCTTTCATCAAGATTCATTGCAGGCACGAAAACCATCGCAATGGCATGGTCAATATTCTATCAAGTCCTCTCACAATGGAGGGCGGAGGAAAGTAGAAACAGCTGGCGGCAAAAAACTGTGACACTAAGTTCATAAGTGATCTGTTATTGATGTTTTTGTCAGCTTGGAAACGGAGGCGTTTTTTCCTTCTTCCTGGATTGGCGCAAACGGTAGGCGATCCTGGAAACAAGCAAATCCTACTATCGGTGCGATTTGCTGTAAAGCGCAACGGATTTGAGTGTGTTGACACTCGCCCTGTTCAATATTTTGGGCCAAACGGTGACCATCATCATCGCTGCGAAGGCTTCGGGATCAAGTCTGTATTTTTGACATAAACGACAGAAAGAGATAGGGGTGGATGTCATTATGGCCGAATTGCTGAACGGAGGACGTTGTGGCTCGGTCCTTGCGAATAATCTATCCGGGGTGCCTTTTATCACAGACTACCCGTGGTAACGAGCGCAAGGCGTTGTTCAAGAGCACTCGCGATAGGGAAAAGTTTCTCGAATACCTGGCCACGGCCACCATCGCTACGAGGCGCTTGCGCATGCGTACTGTCTAATGGATAACCACTATCGCCTCTTGCTGCAAACCCCGGCGGCGCACCTGCCCCAGATCATGCGCCACATCAACGCGGTCTATACCACATATTTCAACATCAACCGCACCCGGTGCGGTCAATTTGTTTCAGGGGCGTTATAAACAAATTCTGGTCGATATCGATGAATAAGCGAAGGAGCTCTCGTGCTAACTTCATTTGAATCCGGTCAGGGCGAAACTCGATCCAGCGCCGAAGTTGATCACGTTATAGCCGGGCTTCCTCAGTTGGCCCGGGGCGTCGAACTGTATTTTTGCCAGAAATAAAGGCGTACGATATTGAAAGAGATCGGAGTCTATTTCGGGATAGATGAATCCGGCGTCTGCCAAGCCGGCAGACGAGTTGAGAAGAGAATGAAAAGGGATCGCAGGCTAAATATAAAATGACTTCATCCCTTAAAGGAGGGTAACATGGAGGATAACTGGTTGGTTTATGTCAATGGCGAGATGGTTCCCATGAAGGAGGCGAAAATTTCAGTATTTGACCGGGGATTTCAATACGGGGATGGTGTTTTTGAGGGATTGAGGGTCTATGGCGGTAAGATCTTTAAGTTGAGGGAACACACAGACCGTCTTTTCCGATCGGCCAGGGCCATCAATATCCAGATGCCCATCACGAAAGACGAATTTAGCGCGGCCGTGAAAAGAGTGGTCAGGGAGAATCAGTTTCAGGATGCCCATATCAAACCGCAGGTAACAAGAGGAATTGCATGGAAGTTAGGATTAGATCCTCGTAACACAACGGCTCCCAATATTGTTATCCCAGGGCGTCCCATCGGAAAGTCGATGTTTGAGCCGGATAAAGGGTTTAAACTGGCTGCGGTCAGTGTCAGAAAGATACCCGCCATGTGCTTTGATCCGAGGATCAAGTCCCTCAACTACCTTGCCAACATCATGGCGCGGATGGAGGCCCAGGCTTCGGGAGCGGACGAAGCCATTATGCTCGACATCTACGGCGATGTTGCAGAAGGGTCAGCAGACAATATCTTTATCGTCAAAAGTGGCGAACTATACACTCCTTCGGTTCAGGATGCCCTGGAGGGGATCACTCGATCAACGGTTATTGAATTGGCAGGGCGGAAAAACATCAGAGTTCACGAAACAAAATTGACCCTTTACGATGTTTATACGGCGGATGAGATTTTTGTAACAGGATCAGGGGCAGGGATTGTGGCGGTCACCGAAGTGGACAAACGGGTTGTTTCTGGGGGTAAGATAGGAGCGCTGACGAAGACCATCAGCGGGGCCTACGATGAGGAATCCCAGAAAGGGGAATCGGCCTATGAATGAACGATGATAGAAAACGGCACTAAACCGAAACACTGCGGACGCCTTTTACTTTCCCAGGATGGAGGTTTGCTATGAAAATCAACACTGTCGCTCGTTGCCCCCAAAGCCTTGTGGAAGGTTTCCGAAAAGTCGAAACCAGCACGATTTCCGATGTTCTCGACACGTTGAATATCCAGGGTGTCGCATCTGGAATTCGACCGATCTCAAACCAGGCGAAGATCGTTGGCCCTGCGGTCACGGTAAAACAGATTGCCTGCACGGTGGACACGTATACGGTGGCTGACTTTTGCGTGGCAGATATCCTCGACTTTGCCGAGCAGGGCGATGTTCTCGTTTTCGATTACGCCGGCCAGGAAATCTCCACGTGGGGGGGGTTGGCTTCCACCGCAGCTAAAATGAAGGGCATCGCGGGGACCGTCATCGACGGTGCCTGCCGCGATGTCAGCCAGTCTATCGAGGTCGAGTATCCCGTCTTCAGCCGCCATATCACGCCGAGATCGGGCAAGACCCGCCTCAAAATGCTCGAGCTCAATTGCCCTGTTCAGTGCGGCGGGGTGAGGGTCAATCCCGGAGACATAATCGTTGCCGATCAGACGGGGGTTGTTGTTGTCCCTGCACAAAGGGCCCAAGAGGTTCTGGACAAGGCACTGGTGTTCGAGGCAAAAGAAGAAGCGTTTTTTNNTGTTAATGCTATTTGTTGACATCCCCGAAGAGGCTTCCCTTTCACTCGAGCTTCTCAGTGACAGCGGGGCGAAGAACGGCAGCCAGAAGACGGTAGCTTGGAGACATCTCAAAATGCCCACACTTTCCACCTTGCAACGGTATGAGAACAAATTCGCCAAGTCGAAAGCCCTTTTCGAAAGGGCCCGGAAGGTCATGCCGCGGGGTGTATCCCATGACCAATGGTATGTTGACCCTTTTCCGATTTACATGAGCCGTGCCAAAGGGTCGCATCTCTGGGACATCGATGGAAACGAATATGTCGATTATTACGGGGGACATGGCGGCAAGATGCTGGGCCATGCCCCTGCCGCTGTCGTCGCGGCCGTGCAGGATCAGATCCAAAAGGGAACTCAGTATGGGGCGGCATGCGACCTGGCAGTCGAATGGGCCGAACTCATCCAGAAACTTGTGCCCTCTGCGGAACTGATCGAGTTTGTGAACTCGGGGACCGAGGCGATCATGTATGGGATCCGGCTGGCCCGGGCGTTTACCAAAAGGGCCAAGGTGGTCCGGTTCCAGTTTCACTTTGCCGGGGCCTACGATGCCATCAGCGTGGGCAACAAGAAACCGTTTGACGTCCCCGTCAGCGCGGGCATTCTACCTGCCACGGTCAAGGACACGGTGGTCATCCCCATGAACAGCGAAGAGGCCCTGGAGAACGC
>JAFNGM010000117.1:0-6900 GCA_017885225.1 Syntrophaceae bacterium
TTTGTGATGCGCATTCACTGCCGACGAGAGAGAAATCATACTCAAGGACATTGGCTTGAATAATTTCCACGTGATCATAGTGGGCCAGCCTTTCCCTCAAAATACCGACCATGCGAGGATCAATGTCGAGGGCAATAACCTTATGCGCCTTTTGTGCTATCAGCTCCGTCATGATTCCCACACCCGCGCCGATCTCTACCACGGTGTCATCTTCCCGAATATCGGATATGAGAATAATTTTGTGTATGATGTTTTTATCCTCGAGGAACGACTGTCCTAAGCTTTTTTTAGGCCGAACACCGTAATCCCTGAGAATTTTTCTTACTGTCGTCATATATCAGAGAGAGTCCAGAGGCCATCGGGAAACCGCATTCATATCCAATGAATCTTTAATCCCCCGTCGTAATAGACTATCACCCACAACGGCAATCATTGCTGCGTTGTCCGTGCACAAAACTCTGGGAGGTATGAACACATCAAATCCTCTGAGGCGCGATTCCTCGATAAATCTTTCCCTTAAACGACTGTTCGCAGCGACACCGCCGCACACAACAATCCTTGATACTGCATTTTGTTCAGAAGCCCGGATCGTTTTCTCCACAAGAACATCTACGATAGCCTCCTGGTAACTTGCGGTGATATCCGGTAGTTCATCATCGGCAATGGGGTGTATTCTTTTTTTGATGTAGACGAGAAGGGATGTTTTTAGACCACTGAAACTAAAATCCATACTCTCTCTCATAGCCCGGGGGAATTTTATTACTTCTCGATTTCCTTTTTTCGCGAGACTCTCAATTACTACTCCCCCCGGATATCCGATGTTGAGAAGTTTGGCTGCCTTGTCAAATGCTTCACCGGCGGCATCATCCCGCGTCTGACCAAGAGAAATGAAATTCTGGAATGCCTTTGCCAGGTAAATATTTGTATGCCCCCCTGATACTACTAGCGCGATAAAAGGAAATTCCGGATAGTTGTCACTTAAAAAAACAGCAGCGACATGACCCTCCAGGTGATTGACCCCTATACACGGTATATCAAGGGCAAAGGCCATTGCCTTGGCAAATGATAACCCCACGAGGAGTGACCCAACCAATCCCGGCCCCCTGGTGACTGCGATTCCCTCAATATCACGCAAGGTTACATTTGCCTCATCGAGGGCCTCGCAGACTACCGGCATAATCGTTTCCATGTGTTTACGAGATGCGATCTCCGGCACGACGCCGCCGTATTTACTGTGTAATTCCGCCTGTGATGCAATAATGCTGGAACGTATTCGCCGTCCATCCTCCACAACCGCCGCCGCTGTTTCATCACAGGAGGTCTCGATCCCCAATATCAACATTTATCAACCCTCGAAACAATTTCCTTTTTACAAATGACAGGGAATTATATATACAAGCGATTACACTTTGTAAACTAAATTTGACACTCTGAAACACACTCGCAGGAAAATTGATTATGGAAGTTACCGCCGACTTTTTGGTATTGGGAAGCGGCATTGCAGGATTGAGTTTCGCAATCAAGGCGGCAGATATTGGAACCGTGGCGATTGTTACAAAGAAAGATAAATCCGATTCCAATACAAATCTGGCGCAGGGAGGCATTGCGGCTGTCTTTGATAAGGATGACCGCTTCGAGTTTCATATCAATGACACCCTTGTATGCGGAGCCGGTCTCAGTAGAGAAGAGATCGTACGATTTGTTATTACGGATGGTCCGGATAGAATTAAAGAGCTTATGCAATGGGGAGTTGAATTTACCAAGCAAAAAGAGGGCAACGCACGCAACCTGGATCTCGGACGTGAAGGCGGACATTCGATGAGACGTGTGCTCCATGCAAAGGATCTCACAGGCCAGGAAATAGAACGAGCCCTCCACGAAAAGGCAAGCTTGAAGAGAAATATAAAGATCTATGAAAACCATATTGGTATCGATCTCATATTGGAATCGGCACTCCAGGGCCAGAAAAAGGGGGTGCGCGACAGGTGCCTTGGCGCGTATATATTGGACACCAACGGCAATGAAATCCACACCTTCAAGGCAAAATTTGTCATTTTATCCACCGGCGGAGCGGGGAAGGTCTATCTCATAACGACAAATCCCGATATTGCCACGGGTGACGGCATCGCCATGGCATACAGGGCGGGAGCCCTCATCGCCAATATGGAATTTATACAGTTTCATCCGACATGTCTCTATCATCCCGACGCGAAATCATTTCTTATCAGCGAAGCGGTACGGGGAGAAGGAGGAATTCTGCGATTAAAAAACGGCGCCACCTTTATGGAAAGTTATCACCCCATGAAAAGTCTGGCACCTCGGGATATCGTTGCCAAAGCAATCGACACAGAACTCAAGAAATCCGGCGATGAATATGTGTTATTGGACATAACCCATAAAGATCGCGATTTTCTTATCAATAGATTTCCAAATATCTACAACAAATGCTTGGAGTTTTCGATCGACATTACAAAAGATCCCATTCCCGTTGTTCCCGCCGCGCATTATCAGTGCGGCGGTGTTGCGGTGGATCACTACGGAGAAACAAGCATTGAACGCCTTTTTGCCTGCGGCGAGGTTTCCTGCACAGGGCTTCATGGCGCAAACAGACTTGCGAGCAACTCTCTTTTAGAAGCGGTAGTCTTTGCCCATCGTTCATTTATCAAAATAAAAGAAGCATTTGGCACTATTAAAGACGATCCCGTCAGTATTCCCACATGGGATCCGCGTGGCGCCACGGAAAGTGATGAATCAATTGTCGTTTCCCATAACTGGGACGAAATCAGAAGATTTATGTGGAACTATGTGGGTATCGTGAGGTCCAACAAAAGACTGGAGCGTGCCTATCGGAGGATAGACCTTATCAGTCGCGAAATTGATGAATATTACAGAAATTTCATTATTACGAGAGATTTAATCGAACTGCGGAATATCGCAACCGTCGGAAAGCTGATAATTCAATGTGCCATGATGAGAAGGGAAAGCAGGGGACTGCACTATAACATCGATTATCCGGAAAAAGATGATGCCCACTGCCGGAAAGACACGATCGTTTCGAGGGATCACCCGCTCAGCATGGAAACATCCTGTGTATGAACAAATAATATTAACCAAAGACCCTGTGATACACAACGTCAATATGCCTGAGAAAGTTCTCCAGCTTGAATGCGGCATGTATATCTTCCGCGGTAAGGCAAGACATTACTTCAACGTCTTCACACAGCAACATTTTAAAATCTTCATCGTCCTGCCATGATTTCATGGCATTTTTTTGCACCGCAGCGTAGGCATCTTCTCTGGACATACCTTTATCAACGAGTTTTAAAAGCACCATTTGGGAAAAAATGATTCCTCTCGTCATATTGAGGTTGGCGAGCATTCTTTCCGGATACACGACCAGTGTGTCGAGCAGATCGGTAAACCGGCTCAACATAAAGTCGAGAAGAACCGTCGCGTCCGGCGCGATAACCCTTTCCACAGAGGAGTGGCTTATATCACGTTCATGCCAGAGGGGTATATTTTCAAGGGCTGCGACTGCATATGATCTCATCAGACGCGCCAGCCCGGATAGATTCTCAGAGAGAACGGGATTTCGCTTATGGGGCATCGCCGATGATCCTTTTTGTCCAGGCGCGAAGTATTCTTCTGCTTCCCTGACCTCCGTCCTCTGAAGCAACCTGATTTCCTGGGAAAATTTATCAATGGAAGATCCAATAATGGCGAGTGTGGTAAAATATTCAGCATGCCTGTCCCGCTGGACAATTTGCGATGATACAGGTGCAGGCATAAGACCCAGTTTACGACATACGTAATCTTCAATTGAGGGATCAATGAAGGAATACGTCCCCACAGCTCCGGAGATTTTACCATAGCTTATCGTCTCCTTTGCCCGTATCATGCGCGCTAAATTTCTTTCCATTTCCTGATACCATAGCGTCATTTTGAGTCCGAACGTTATGGGTTCTGCATGGATTCCATGCGATCTCCCCACCATCAGTGTATCTTTGTATCGCATTGCCTTATTTTTCAGTACGTCCAAAAGTCGACGCATATCGTCGATCAGCATATCCGATGCTTCTTTGAGAAGAACCGCAAGGGAAGTATCCAGAATATCCGATGAAGTAAGGCCCTTGTGAATGAATTTGCCATCCTCCCCTACTTTTTCGACAACGGACGTTAAAAACGCAATTACATCATGTTTTGTCGCTTTTTCAATTTCTTCAATTCTCGCCACATCAAATGCGGCTTTTTCTTTGATGTTTTTGAGCGCACCTGAGGGAATCTTACCTTTTTGCGCCATGGCTTCACATGCAAGTATTTCAATATCCAGCCATTTTCTGTATCTGTTCTCCGGACTCCATATCGCAGTCATCGCCTCTCTGGAATATCGTGGGATCAATTTTTCCTCCTGTCAATTAATTATTTTAGCCCAAGAATCATTTAAAAATGTTTCTATACTGTGATAAAATATACTATAACTGCTTTACAATAGCACAGCTCGTACAAGGGGGGAAATTTTTTTTATGGCTGATAACAACTCTTTGAGTTGGAAAGATAAGGTCGTTTCACCTGAGGAAGTTCTCGCGAGAATCAAACCGGGAATGAGCATTTTCCTTGGAACAGGCGTAGCTGAACCAAGAACCCTTGTGAAGCATCTTACCTCATCTGATTTTGCAAATCTAACTGATCTGGAATTGATACAAATCGTGAGCCTGGGCGATGCCATTGCTTTCAGCAGTACCACAACAGCCCAAAAATACAGGTTAAAAACATTTTTTGCAGGATGGACAGCGAGCAAGGCAATCATGGCGGGATCTGTGGACATGATCCCCTGCCGCCTTTCCCGAATTCCAAAACTTTTTGAATCGGGTGCAATCCGCGTTGACGTTGCATTTGTTCAAATCACGCCACCTGATGAAAGGGGTTACGCCAGCCTGGGAGTGTCCGTGGACGTAGCCAAACACGCCATGGAAAGGGCATCCATGGTTGTCGCTGAAATCAACGACAACGTTCCACGGACTTTAGGAAACACATTCGTTCATGTGCAGGATTTCGACTACATAGTGTATGCAACTGACGCGCCTATTTATTTTCCGCGCTGGCCCTTTAATGACGTAATTGAAAAAGTCGCTGCCAATGTAGCCGCCGTAATAGAAGACGGGAGCTGTCTCTCATTTTATTCCGGTGCGTTATTTGAGGCGCTGGGAAAGCATCTTGCGCTTAAGCGCGATTTAGGCGTTCATACCTTTTTCTTTACTGATCCCCTCATGGATCTGGTCAAATGCGGCGCTGTCACAAACAAGAAAAAAGGGCACTTCCGCGACAAATCCCTCACCGCGTATGCTCAGGGCACGCAGGAACTTATGAGCTGGTTGCATAGAAATCCGCTTGTCGAATTTCAAGGAATCGATGTCGTATCCGATCACATGAGGATCAGCATGAATGAAAAGATGATTGCCATTTTGCCCGCCCGCAAAGTTGACCTCACAGGCGGCATTGCCCTCCCGATCGGGAAAGGAAATGTCACGCCAGGACCAGGGCAGGCGCAAGAATTTTTCGCAGGAGCTGAGCACTCGCGTGGGGGAAGGACAATCTTTGCCTTACCCAGCCGAAATCTTCAGGGGGAGCCTAATATACTCTTCTCCGTGGATGTGTTCCCAAATCAGTTCACCAATCGCGAATCCTTAGATTTGATAATCACCGAATACGGCATCGCCTCCATGATCGGTCGTACTGTCCGTGAACGAGCCCAGGCATTGATCGAAATCGCTCATCCCGACGACCGCGCTGCCCTTGTCCAGAAAGCGAGGGCGGCGAACATCCTCTACGCAGATCAGATCTTTTTGGAAGATTCAGGTCATCTTTACCCAGAAAGGATCGCATGTACCCAAACATTTAAAAACTCACTTGCGATTCACTTCCGGGCGATCAAGCCGTCTGACGAAGAAGAGATGCGCAGATTGTTTTACAGGTTTTCCGACAGGGCGGTCTTTTATCGCTACTTCACTCCTTTGAAAGTCATGCCTCACGCAAAAATGCAGGAATACGTCAATGTGGATTACAGAGATTACATGTCCATTGTAGGACTCATCGATGAAGGAGGAATCGAGCGTCTTATTGCCGAGGGACGTTACGTGCTCCACAAGGATCGCTCATTTGCGGATACGGCCTTCGTAGTCGACGAAAAGTATCAAGGACAAGGCATTGCGACATTTATCCTCACCATGCTCATCAAATTCGCCCGTGAGCATGGTATCAAGGGCTTTACCGCTGACGTCCTGGCCGACAACAAAGGAATGATCAAAGTCTATGAGAAGTCCGGCTATCCAATCAAAGCAGTAGTTGAATTTGGCGTGTATCGCCTCACCATCCCCTTTCTCGAAAGAAACGACGCTCCATCAAATTTTTACCCACAGAAGCAGGATTGATCGATGACTTTTTCAGCGAAACGAAGCTTGAATTTATGGCCTTTAAATGTTAGAAGGCCCACATATGTGTATATACCGACTTTCTTACAAACGTTCCGGGAAAGGATGATCAAGGTGATAACAGCATGAAAAATGTCATGAAACTAATATTATGCCTGCTTCTTCTCTATGTATTGTCGGGCTCAGTTGAGGCAAAGGGGGAAAAGATCGTCGCCGTTCTTCCCTTTACAATCCATAGTGCAGAAAACATCGACTATGTAAGGCAAGGTATATGGGATATGCTTTCTTCCCGAATTACCGTGGTCGGAAAGATTGATGTTATCAGCAAGGAGGCTATTCTTCAGGCCATAAAAGAGCATGAAGGAAAAGATCTTTCGTCCGCTGATGTCTCCGGCCTCGGGAAAAAACTGAATGCGGATTATGCGGTATACGGAAGTATCACCAAGATTGGCAACAGCATAAGCATTGATGG
>JAFNGM010000117.1:6926-12011 GCA_017885225.1 Syntrophaceae bacterium
CGCAACATCGATAATCATATTCTCGGCACGGTGCCTTCCACATTTGCCCCGGCAGCGGCGCCTCCTCCCACTGCGGTGCTCCCGCAACAGGCCTCTCCATCTTCCCGTGAAACAGATATTATTGCGGGAATGAAAAAAGGGAAAAAAGGCACTTACACCTCTATTATTAATCCAGAGTTCATTAATTCCTCCACACCTATGGATCGAAAAGGCTTCTGGATGAGCCAGAAATTTTCCACAGAATTTCGAGGCATGGATATTGGAGACGTCACCGGTGATCGTGTGAATAAAGTGGTAATTATTGATACTACCAGCCTGAGTATCTATCAAAAGAATGATAATACCTTGACTTTGATTCAAAAAATGCGAGGGAAATCTCACGAAAATTATATTGCCGTGGATGTGGCAGACATCAATAAAAACGGTATACAAGAAATTATCGTCACCAACGTGCTACGCAACACCGTTGACTCTTTTGTCCTCGAATATAAGGACGGAAAATTCGATAAGATAGCCTCTAAATTGCCCTGGTTCTTAAGAGTTATCAACACGGAATCGGGACCTCTTTTACTGGGACAGCGCCGGGGTTTTGACAAGCCCTTCGAAACACCAATCTATGAGATAATCTGGGAGGATGGGAAATACAAAGAGGGGAAAGCGATGAAAATTCCCGTTGGACTTTCTGTGTACGGCCTTACTTTAGACAGCCTGGGAAGCGCCGGCGGTGAAAAGGTATTAGCCCTCGATGATTATGATTACCTTAATATTTATGAACCCTCGGACAAACCTCTCTCAAGGATCCAAATCTTCGGGAAAAGCGATGAACGTATCTGGAAAAGTGATGATCCTCTCGGCGGGAGCAACACTGCCATCGAAAATTTTGACCCCGCTCCAGATACTGAGAACCAATACACCTATATCAATTTGAGAATTTTGACATATGATACCAATAATGACGGTAAAAAAGAAATTATTATCGTGAAAAACCTCTCAACTTCGGGAAGAGTATTTAAAAATTTAAGACTTTTCAGCTCCAGCGAGGTATATAATCTTGAATGGGATGGTCTTGGTCTTGCTGAAAACTGGAAAACGAGGAAGATCAACGGATATGTAGCAGACTACCAATTCAAAGACATAGATAACGATGGGCAAAACGAGGTGGTGCTCGCCCTCGTTCAATCTGTGGGTGCCGCCGTCTCAGATAAAAGCGTCATCGTAGTGTACAAGATGAGTCCTCCGCAAACCACTCCATAGGGGTTGACAACAGCGTCAGTATTATATAATAATTATAATTATATGTGGCGGTGTAGCTCAGACGGTTAGAGCATACGGCTCATATCCNNTTCGATTCCCTGCACCGCCACCATTAAATTTCTATGAAAGCCTGGTAACTCGCCAGGCTTTTATGCATCCACATGAAATGCGGCGTAATGCATTCCGGATATCTTATAAAGGATTCGCAATTTACGCAAAACTATTATCCAGATTAACACATGTACGGTAATGCCATATGCAGGATACATTCATTCCCAAATTCTGGGTGAGAAGTCCTCACGTTCAGACCATATTGGGAAGTCTGAAGATACGTTCCCGGAACCAGCATCAGATCGTGCATTCCTCAAAAGAAATGATCGTCGAAGGGGGCAATGGCGTTCGCCTTCTTGGTTATTATTTGCCGCAGCCTTCAAAGAACGGCAAGGGTCTTATTACATTTCTCCACGGATGGGAGGGAAGTTCCGACTCGACATACGTCGTATCCGCGGCAAAATATATGTACGACAAGGGTTATGACATATTCCGGCTTAACCTGAGAGACCATGGCAATTCTCACCATCTGAACGAAGGTCTTTTTCATGGAGCACTCCTTGAAGAAACTTTCCATGCCGTTCGCGCTATCTCCTCACTGTCCAACAACGCACCATATTTTATCATCGGTTTTTCCCTCGGCGGCAATTTTGCACTTCGCATCGCGTTGAAGCAGTCTCTTTCAAAAATCCCGAATCTTGCACATGTTATTTCCATAAGCCCTGCCCTTGATCCCTATAAAGCTACACTATCAATAGATGAGAGCTTTCCGATCTATCGATACTACTACCTTAATAAATGGAAAAATTCTTTAAGAAAAAAGCAGGTCCTTTTTCCTGAAAGGTACAACTTCACGGATATCTTGAAGTTAACAACATGTATGTCCCTTACAGAGGCCATCATGCCGTACCATCCGGATTTTCGCGACTACACGGAGTACTTTCGTCACTATACTTTGCGGGATAATGTGTTTGCCGATCTTGCCGTACCAATGACCATCATTGCCTCCGAAGATGACCCCATTGTTCCTGTCCGTGACATCTATGAACTAAAAGAACACCCAAACCTCACGCGCGTCATTCAGAAATATGGAGGCCACTGCGGTTTCATAGACATATTCCCTCATATGTGCTGGCATGAAAGGGAAATTGAGCGAATCATCCGTTCGCGGGAAGAGATATGACATACGAAAAGAGAATAGCATGTCTGTCGAATAAAGAAGACTTTCTCGCATTGGTCGTAGAAANNCCGCGGAGCCTCATGCTGCGGCCGGAGTTTTACTGCTCTTACACTTCAGAAGCAATGATCTCGTGTCAGACCACAGCCGCGGTGAATTCATATTTCAACTTATTAAACGCTCGGCAAAAGTAACGCAACCAGGCGATCTCGGTTGTCCCGGTGGCATATTGCACCCCTTGTTAGACCCTCTGCTGAGACATTTGATTTCATGCAGACTCATCCCGATTTTACAAGGTAACGCGCTAAAGTACACGCTGTTGAGAGACCGAACGACCTCCAGGGCGATCACCCTTTTTCTGACCAATGCCGTGAGGGAAGCCTGGGAAGAAACGGGGCTTAAACCCTGGAACATTCTCTTTTTAGGCCCCCTCCCCTCTTACTCCCTGCTTTTATTCAATCGTACCATTTTCCCCCTTGTCGGGTTCGTGAAAAGGGAATGGCATTTTTATCCCAATTCAGAAGTAGAGAATATTATAGAGATACCCCTGAGAACCTTTTTCGATGACCGGAATTACGGGCGCTATCGCATTCAGCCTTCAAATGATATAGGGGCAGGAAGAAAGGATTCCAGAGAATTTCCCTGCCTTATTATTCATGACAATAAGGGAAAAGAAGAAATCCTCTGGGGTGCGACGTTTTTTATCATCATGAACTTTTTGAACATCGTCCTCGACTTTGCAATGCCGGACGTGCATGAAAAAAGAGTCATTACAAGAATCCTGGGCCCTGAGTACTTAACAGGTCATCACAAATGACCCATTCTTTTCTATTGACAAGGCCATATCCAACGGTTACTTACGATGGCACTTATTTACGTTTGATCTTTTCGCGGGTAAGGCGTACCGCAATTACGAGAGTGAGGTTACGTTTTCAAATCTATGATAACAAAAAGATCATCAGAAATTCTTCCTTTTATTGTCATGGATGTCCTGGAAAAGGCCCAAGAAATGCAGAGGAAAGGAGAGGACATCATTCACCTTGAAGTCGGTGAGCCGGATTTTGACACGCCGGAGTGCATAAGGGAAGCATGTTACCGGGCCATAAGGAATGGGAAAACCCACTACACGCACAGCCTCGGTCTCCTCGAACTGAGAGAGGCGATCTGTGACCACTATTTCGACAAATATCATGTCGCCGTTTCGCCGGACCAAGTTATTGTGACGTCAGGTACCTCACCTGCCATGTTGGTCCTCTTCGCGGCGATTCTCGACAAGGGTGACGAGATCATCATCTCAGACCCCCACTACGCATGTTACCCCAACTTCATAAAATTTTTTGAGGGGATTCCTGTAACCGTAAATGTATATGAAGAAGAAGGATTCCAATTCACTACGGATGCAATACGGGAAAAGATATCCACACATACACAAGGTATTCTAATAAACTCTCCCTCCAATCCTACAGGGAACCTTCTCAGTGCTGAGAGAATGGCGGAAATCGCATCCCTGGGCATTCCCATAATTTCTGATGAAATCTATCACGGCCTCGTCTATGAAGATAAGGAACACACCATTCTGGAGTTTACCGACAATGCCTTCGTCTTCAACGGGTTTTCCAAATCATACGCAATGACGGGATGGCGGCTCGGATATTTGATTGCACCGAAACCTTTTATCAGACCTATACAGAAACTCATGCAGAACCTTTTCATCTCAGCTAATTCCTTTGTCCAATGGGCCGGAGTAACTGCCTTGCGGGAAGCGGGCAATGAAGTTGTACGCATGAGAAGCGTGTATAACGAAAGGAGAAAATTTATAATCAGGAGACTTCGAGAGATAGGCCTCGGCGTGAAAGTTGACCCTACAGGAGCTTTTTATGTCCTTGGTAATATAAAATCGTTTTCCANNTATTTACGCTTCTCTTATGCAAATTCCATTGAAAACATAGATGAAGGCATACGCCGTCTGGAAAAATACCTGAAGGAGACATACCGCATTTGAAAATCGGAACATCAATCCGTGCAGTTGTGTTTGACTTTGACGGCACTCTGGCAAAATTAAACATCAATTTCCCGCAAATGCATAGAGTGTTACTCGATCTTATCGAGTATTATCATATACCCCTGGATGCACTTGGCGATCTCTTTGTCCTGGAGATGATTGATGAGGCTGCGGCGTTAATTGCCCTGAAACATCCTGGAGAAAAAAACCATTTTAAAGAACAGGCACACTCCTTGATTGCGAATATTGAACTCGAAGCGGCGAAAAAGGGGGAGCTGATACATGGAACGCGGGATATGCTCAGCAACCTGAAAAACCGTATGATCAAAACAGGGGTTGTCACAAGGAACTGTTTAGCGGCCGTCACATGCGTGTTTCCCGATATCCACACCTATTGCGATGTCGTGGTAACAAGAGAAATGACTCGCAAAGTAAAGCCCCATCCCGAACATCTCATGACCGCCCTCAAATCACTTGATGTACCGCCGGAATGCGCAACCATGGTAGGGGATCATCCCATGGATATCAAAATCGGCAAAGAAGTTGGTTCCTTCACAATAGGTGTCCTGTCAGGATATTCATCATCGAATGTCCTGTTAAA
>JAFNGM010000118.1:0-160 GCA_017885225.1 Syntrophaceae bacterium
CGTCAGCGCAGGTGAAGGAAGACAAGTAAGAGGAGAGCATGAGTATCCATGAACTTGCCGGGAAGCCGGCTCCGAGATCACTTCTTGCGAATATTCCCAGGCTTATCTCTGCATATTACACCCATTCGCCTGATGCTTCTATTCCCGCCGAGCGTGTTGC
>JAFNGM010000118.1:168-7877 GCA_017885225.1 Syntrophaceae bacterium
CGATAAGCCAGGCCGTCTGCGAATACAGGAAAGCAAAAAAAATTAGCGGCCCCCTCTTCATGGGCATGGATACTCATGCCCTGTCGGAAGCGGCATTGATAACTGCCATCGAGGTTTTCGCTGCCAACCGGGTTGCGGTGATGATCCAGAAAGATTTACGGTACACTCCCACACCGGTCATATCCCATGCGATCCTGACGTATAACCGGGATAAAAAAAGAGGACTCGCCGACGGGGTTGTCATTACCCCTTCACATAATCCACCAGAGGATGGCGGGTTTAAGTACAATCCTCCTGAAGGAGGTCCCGCGGATACGGAAACGACCAGGATCATTGAAGAAAGGGCAAATGCGATCCTTGCGAGGGAACTCAAGAACATACGCAGGTTGCCTTTTGAAAAGGCGCTAAAATCGGGATCGATTCATGAACACGATTATATAAGTCCCTATGTTGAAGATCTTAAGAACGTTATCGATATGGAAGCTATTGCGAATGCGGGAATGAGAATCGGCGTTGATCCTCTTGGCGGTGGGTCCATAGACTTCTGGGATCCCATTGCCGACCGTTATGGACTTTCCCTGGAAGTGGTAAACCGGATCATCGATCCCACTTTTTCCTTCATGACAATGGACAAAGACGGCAAGATTCGTATGGACTGCTCCTCTCCCTATGCCATGGAACGCCTCATCCAATTGAAGGACAAATTTGACATCGCCTTCGGCAATGATCCGGACGTCGACCGCCATGGTATTGTCACCAGAGTTACAGGTCTCATGAATCCAAACCATTACCTTTCTGTGGCGATCCTGTACCTTTTTCAAAATCGGCCGGGATGGAGAAAAGATGCAGCAGTGGGGAAAACACTGGTTTCCACCTCCATGATTGACCGTGTGGCTGCAAGCCTTGGAAGACGGCTTTCCGAGGTGCCCGTGGGTTTCAAATGGTTTGTAGAGGGCCTCATTGACGGGAGCTACGGTTTTGGTGGGGAGGAGAGCGCGGGAGCGTCATTTCTGAGGAGAGACGGCACGGTATGGACGACGGATAAAGATGGTATCATTATGGATCTGCTTGCATGCGAGATTATGGCAAAGACCGGCAAAGACCCTGCCGAAGTTTACGGGGAGCTCGGAGAACAATTCGGCAAGTCTCTCTATGTACGTATTGACGCCCCGGCAACATCTGAGCAGCGGGCGGTGATCAAGAGGCTTTCACCGGACATGATTGCCGTAAAAGAACTTGCCGGAGAGCCGATCATTGCCACATTCACACGCGCTCCAGGCAATAATGCCGATATCGGAGGAATCAAAGTCGTTGCTGCGAACGGGTGGTTTGCGGCCCGGCCGTCAGGCACAGAAGATATTAACAAGATTTATATGGAAAGCTTCTTTGGTGATGATCATTTACGCGTGATTGAGAAAGAGGCCATGGCAATCGTGAATGATGCATATGCAGCGGCGGGCATTCAGTAGAAAGACAGATTCTGTTGCTCGAAATGGCGATCGTCCCGCGTAACTAAGAATCGACATACGCCGCGGCGTGCTCGCCGGCCAGGTCACCCGTCGAAAAGGCGGCCTGAAGATTATATCCTCCTGTATCAGCATCGATATCCATTACTTCCCCGCAAAAAAAGAGGCCCTTTATGATGCGCGAGGCCATCGTGCGCGGATCAATTTCTCTCAGGGACACGCCACCGGCGGTGACAATGGCGGAGGACATGGGAAGGGGGCGTGCAATAGTAAAACGAAGAGACTTGAGAAGATCGAGGAGCCTTTCCCGTTCTATTGCCGTGATGTAATTTCCGGGCTTATCCGGTTGAACGCCTGTCATAGCAATAAAAGGATCAACCATCTTGGCGGGGAGAAGTCCCTTAAGGATACCTCTATACTTTTTCTTGCCGAAGCGGTTAAAATCCCTCTGGAGGCGCTGACGGAGCTTTTCCCTGTCGAGGGCAGGTTTAAGATCGATGGAAACGCTCACAGGTCCTTGACTCAGGGCATCAACGACCGCCAGACTCATCAGAAGGGTGATAGGCCCGCCGATACCGAAATGAGTGATCATCATGTCACCCATGCGACTTTCGATAACAGGTCGGCGGGGATGTTTATTCTCTATGCCTCGGCCTGCATCACTGTCCGGTATCAGAGATGGATTAATTTCACCTGCCTGGCACTGGAACGCCGTGAGACGAACATTCTTAAGACTGACGCCCTGCATGGATTTTGCGAGAGAAATTTCCTTCACAATAAGAGGGACGAGGGCGGGGCGGAGCCTGATGATGGTATGACCAAGGTCGGCGGCAATTGTATAGCCATCCCCCGATGAACCGGTCGAGGGGTAGGTCTTGCCGCCTGTTGCCAGGATCACCGCCGCGGCCGGATAGCTGCCTTTCCCTGTCTGCACACCCGTCACCTGTNNGGAAATATCCTTCCCCCCCGTTCAATTTTCGTCTCCACGCCATAATTCTTTAAAAAGGCAACAAGATCTTCTCGAAAAAAGTGATGAAAAGCCCTGTAGAGAAAGCGGCCGTTCCGGCCGTACATCAAGATATAAGCGTCAATATCTTTCGTATTTGTAAGGTTGCAGCGGGTTTTGCCGCTGATGAGAATCTTCTGGCCCAGTTGCTTTGTTTTTTCGAGGAGGATGACGCGGGCACCCATTTCGGCGGCCCTCCCTGCGGCCATCATGCCTCCGGCGCCGCCGCCGATGACTATTATATTTCTTTCGTGATGCATACAATCAGCAAGTTTTATGGTGATTTGCCGTTATTGAATCCACGTTAAGTGATTGCAGAAAGGATTCGAGGATTCAAGGAGTTAAAATTGCGCCAGATTGCGACAGCGGTATCATGCAACGAGAGATATGGTCAAGGTAATTCCTTGCACATTACTATATATTGTGGAGCTTGTGTTAAAAAAACCCTTATGCTAAGTATACAGCCGCGGTTGATGATATTCAGTCTGAATAAAGGAGCGGCATTTTGTGAACAATATGACCTTCCTGTGGATGATGACGACGAAAATTATACTTCGGGTTCGTCCTGACGTTCGCCGCCACCTGCAGGAGTGGAAAACGCGGGCGGAAAAAATTCCTGATCCGGAGCTTCGCAGACAAGCCCTCATGAGCATTGAAACAAAGGATTTCCACTGCGAGGGCGGGGCTGTTTACGCGTTATTAGCAGGTGACCATTATGATGAGGCGATCCGCTTTATTGTTGCCTATCAGACCATCAGTGATTATCTGGATAACTTATGCGATCGCAGTACATCATTGAATCCGGATGATTTTATAGCTCTTCACGAATCGATGACGCATGCCTTAAATCCTCGTGTGTCCGGCATCCACTATTACCGTCATCGCCATGAGCAGGATGACGGCGGCTATCTTCTCTCTCTTGTGAAAACCTGCCAAGAAATACTTGAAAAATTGCCGACGTATACTATAATTGCCCCTGCAATCAATGAGCTTGCCCGCTACTATTGTGAACTGCAAGTCCATAAGCATGTGAGAACAGAAGAACGTGTGCCGCGGTTGAAGGCATGGTTTAACACGTATAAAGATGATTTACCCGCAATGAGCTGGTTCGAATTTGCAGCATGCACCGGCTCTACGCTCGGCATCTTTTGTATTGTCGCCCACGCCTTTCATAAAAATTGTTCGGGAGAGCTGGTGCGGAATATCAAAGAGGCATACTTCCCTTGGGTGCAAGGGCTCCATATCCTCCTTGATTATCTGATCGATCAGGAAGAGGATCGGAGAGGGGGGGACTTGAATTTTTGTTCATATTATTCCCATATCAATGATATAATAACGCGGCTGATGCATTTTTACACGCAGGCGGATATGAGCATTTCCCGCCTGCCTAACGCACNNAAAGGTTGATCAGCAAAGAGATGTGAAGAAGGTGGCAAAAAAAATGATTCGTCTCGGCGGCTTTGTGACGCTGTTTTTCTTTCTCCACTGTTGGGTATACAGGCGAATAAAAGCATGATAATAACGCTTACGAGCTGAGAAGGCAGATGACGGATTTGGCTTCATCAAAAAAACATGTATTCGTGGTCAATCCGCGGTCAGGAAATGGTGCCACAGGAAGGGAATGGCCGCGCATTCAGGCAGAGGCTCGCAAGCGGCTGGGTTCTTTTACAACGTGCATGACGACAAAACCAGGGGACGCAACGCAGATTACGAGGATGTGCCTTAGTGAAGGCGCTGAATTGATTGTGTGTGTGGGCGGGGATGGCACCCTTAATGAGGTAGTGAACGGATTCATGGATGAGCGGGGACCAATTCGGACAGATGCTGTCCTGGGATTTGTTCCGAACGGAACCGGCTGTGACTTTGTGAAAACCGCACGGATACCCGCAAAGGTTGAACAATCACTTAATACAATCAAAGAGGGATACATAAAAAGGATTGATTTGGGAAGGCTTCAGTACCATGATCATCAGGGACGATTAAACATCCGTTATTTTCATAATATCGCAAGCTTCGGTCTTGGCGGTGAGGTTGTCGACCGTGTCAACAGGAGCAGTAAGGCCTTCGGGCCGTTCATTTCCTTTATATGGTCTACTCTGGTTTCGATATTCCTCTACGGCAAGAAAAAAATACGGCTTAAAGTTGACAACACGTATGAGGGAGAAGTTATAGTCTGGAACATAGCCGTGGCAAATGGACAGTATCACGGTGGGGGCATGTGGGTAGCCCCCGATGCTGTTATCGATGATGGATTGCTGCATATAACAGTAATTGGAGATCTAAATCTGGCGGAAGTTTTCTGGTATTTGCCTAAACTGTATAACGGTAAAATTAAAAATATCAAAAATGTTTCAATCCTGACGGGTAAGATGGTCGAGGCATATTCGGAACAGTGCGTTCAGCTGGATGTGGATGGAGAACAACCAGGTCGATTACCGGTAGTCATAGATATCATGCCTGCCGTTCTGCGAATGATTACAGAAAAATCAGATTGTTAAGTGTTCGTATATGAAATTCCCGGTGCGATTGATGAAAAATTACTCAACGCGTGGGGTTTAATTCTCCATTCTGCGAAAGAAATAGATTGGAGGAAATAATTTAAGGTCTCATGATTGTTTATGATTTGTTAAATTTCACGGAATCTGTGTTTATGTGGTATGTAGATTGCAGTGACAGAACTGTTTAGTTCAATTGACATCTATACTTCGCGAAGCTTGTAAAAGAATCTTATAAGGAGGTTGGACAGAATGAAACGTCTTATGGTGTTAGTCGCAAGTTTTATTTTTGTCTTCAGTGCGTACATGTCCGCTGCTGAAGGACCTTCTGCACCTCCTGCCAAGTCTGAGCCGCCGAAATCGGTTACAATGAAACCACCTAAAGAAACAAAGTTAACCATTACGGGAATTGTGAAGGATATCTCCGACACGACGATCACGGTCGAGCGCACAGTGAAAGGAAAAACTGAATCTGTGGGATTCATTCTGGATAAACCTTTGGAAAAGATCAAGATTGGTGAAAAAGTGAGAGTGAGTTATATCAAGAAGGGGGACAAACATATTGCGACAAGAGTGACTCCTTTCGACGTAAAAATAATAAAAAAAGCGACGCCCTCAAAAGAAATGAAAGCATCGCCTTCCGCCGAAGGACCTGCTAAAAAGTAGCATCTGGAATACTATTCCCCATGTAAAAGGCGTTGAGATATAATCTCAGTGCCTTTTTTATTTCACGGGATCATTGAGTTTCTCCCTTTTTTTTGATATGAATCATGAAAAGTGCTGTTCCAGCACAAGGGGTGTTGATTATGCCCCTCACACCTTGTTAAAAGTGCGGTCGGCCGATATAGGAGTAGATGAAGAGGAGAAAGAAGGAATTTTCTGTGAACAGTAGGGCGGGGATCGAAAAATCATAAATTAATTTTAGAGGGTGCGTAAGTGGCAGCATTACGGAATATTATCGATGCAGCGAAATATAAAATCTCCAATATGTCCGTCCGCTCACGCCTGATGGTATTGACAGTTCTTGGTCTTGCAGTGACTATGACTATCTGGGGCTGGATCCAGCTGAGGGTTTTAAATGAAATTCTGATTGAGCAGCAGGTGAAAAGGATGCAAGAGCTTTCGGAAACGGTTATCGCATATTATCAACATTTTCCCAGCGGTAAAGGTCTGTCAGTTCTCGACGATACATTGGAAGACCATGTGAAGTCCGATGACAGGCTGGCGCGCATTGATCTTTTTTCCGTGATAAATGGTGAAGTTGAATATATTGTAGGTGCCGGGCGCGTTCCCTATGAATGGCCGGAAAATATTATAAGCTCCGCGATGGAAAAGTCAAAAACACAGCGTATTGAATTAAACACGGATGCCGGACCTGCCCTGGGGCTGTTGTATCTCTTCTCATCGGGAAGGGATACGCAGGTTTTTGTGGGAGTGATCGTCTTTTCTCAAACCAGATTAGAAATTGTGTCCCGGGCGAAGCGCCTGTTGTTTTTCAGTACCATAGGTCTTTTGTTAGCCATTCTGTGTGTTTTGGTATTTGGTTACAGATGGCTCATTGGACGGCCATTGAGGGTTATTATCGATACGATTGATGAATTCCAGTCAGGGAAATATGTGAAAAGAATTCCTATTCCCAGGAAGGATGAATGGGGGCAGCTGGCGGATCATTTTAATTTAATGGCTGATGAAATTGAAATGGTGCTGGCACGAAACCAGGAACTCCATCGGCAACTTGAGGAGCGGGTACAGGAGGCGACACACAAAGTCGTTCAATTGCAGCAGCAGGTAAATCAGCTCCAGCAGCTTACTGCGTTGGGATACCTTACGGCAACACTGGCTCATGACCTGGGTACGCCGCTGCACTCAATTGCCGGGCTCGCCAAACTCCTGCTGGAACATGATGCGTGGCCGCCGGATGTCGGCAGGAAACTGGAACTCATTGTTCAACAGACTCAGAGACTCAATACGGTCATCAAGAATGTGCGTCATGCCACACGTCTTCCTGAACCGCACTTTGAGGCTGCAACGGTGCCTGAACTTTTGAATGAGACCTTACCCCTTGTTGAACCGCTCATGCAGAAATCGGGCATTCAACTGGTTGTGAACGTAGATGCAAACATACCTGTACTTCATGTGGATCGGTATCGTGTTCAGACGGCGCTGTTTAATCTTATACAGAATGCCCTGGAGGCAATGCCTGGGGGAGGTAAAATCAGCGTAATCGCTTCCGCTCTTCCACACAATGATATAGTGGCGATCATTATCCAGGACAATGGTCCCGGCATCCCCCCTGAAATGCTGGCAAGAGTCTGTGAACCTTTCTTCAGTACCCATAAGGACGAAGGTCTTCGCGGCCTCGGTCTCGCGATCGTTCAGGATATTGTCAAGGTCCACGGCGGGAAGATTGAAATTAAAAGCAGCCCTGGCGAAGGTACGGAGGTTATTCTCTACTTCCCCATTATTGATAAAACATCCTCTGCAGAAACCTTTCAGGAAAGGTTGTCGCCGAGTAATTCATAGCACCGCATTCTNNTTGAAGAAATTGCGGCTAATTCGGATTAGTGGATCTCTCCCGAACAGGATTGGCATAATACGGCTCCAACAGGGAAACAAATAAACAAAGAATCGATATCTGCTTATTAATAACTTGCTATGATTAACCGTAGCACGGGTTAACGAATGAAATGTGCAACGTTCCGGTTCAGCGGAGGCGGTAAGCCGTCCGCTGAACCGGTTGTT
>JAFNGM010000119.1 GCA_017885225.1 Syntrophaceae bacterium
CTGTTGTTAGTGCCAATATCGAATAAACTAAAGATATATAATTGTTTTTCAAAAGAGGTGAGAAATTAGGCGTCTAACGTAGAAAACAACGTCAACCTATAGTATCGGGAGAAACCGATCCATCTCGACTCAATAATGATAAAGGAGTCAATCATGGATAGAAATCAGGATCTCAAAGAAGAAATTGCCAGGGTTGCTTACGAAATCTACCAACAGACGAGAATCTCCGGCATGGAAGTGCAAAATTGGCTTGAAGCCGAGCGAATTGTTCTGGAAAGACTGTCAGTCCGGGAATTTTCTAAAGCAACCAAGAAGTTGGTTCCATCCAGAAAAAAGGGTGGAACGAAGAAGAAGAAATAAATGTCGGGAAGGTCCGACAATTTTCCTAAGACGGAACGGACATGTCCTGACCGCTGACATCGGCGGAACCAACAGCCGTATGGAGCAGGCGAGAGCGTTGATGTGTGGACAACTTCCTGCAAGAGAGCATCCAGCGATTTTGAAAGATATCCGTCCTTTCATATGATAATCCTTATTGACTGAAAATCGACTATCACTGTAATTATCGATTTATACATCAGTTCTCTCCTTAATAAACTATACACAATCCGCCGATAATGTTATCGGGACAAGCAGGATTCTGCCTCACCATATTCTTAACTAAAAACTGTTGCTATAAGACCACCCGCAATATGGGGTGCCGGCGAGATACACTTCCTTCCTGAGCTCGTGCGCTCAGTGCGCAAGCACCAGTTTGTATGGATTGACGGGGGTCATTATCCTTATGCAACATGTCATGTCAACAACGTTTGTGAAGGAGCAATCCTCGCCGTAACGAAGGGGCATGGGGGACAGGCATATATTTTAACTGATTCTCATAGAGATACCTTTCGTAATTTCATTACGAAGCTGTTATCCACACATAATCTGCAGCCACGTTTGCCGAGTGTTCCCCGAAGAGTTGCATGGTATGGGGCCATGTTTGTCGAGGCAATCTGGCGTTTATCACGCATCAAAAGTAGACCACTAATTACCAGAACTGCACTTGCATTAATTGGTGGAGCAGTAGATATTAGCGACCAAAAAGCAAGGAAGGAACTTGGCTATAAAGAAATGTTTGTCTAAATTCTGCTGAAAATGACCTTAGTGATGGATCAATGAACAAAAAAGGGAGCAGCTTGGTACAAAAGAGGTCAGATTTATTTTTACTTTTTTCATTGCGGTCTACTTTTAACGATCAAAAACAGGCTTGACCCTCTTTATTGAATAGAATCAAATAAACAAAGGATGTTGACTTACCAACTTCTTAATCCTATACTTATTTTACATATACATTAGTGGTAATTATGACCAAATATCAGACAAACAACTAAGAGGAAGGGAATATGAAAACATACAAACGTATCGGAAAAACTGCTATGCTGGTTCTGCTCATCTTTTTTCTTGCCGTCCCTCTATCGTTGGCAGCTGATTATTCAAGCAAAGCAGTCATTGCCGTCAATCGCGCACTGAACGTAGAAGAACGAATGACGGCGATATTCGATCTTGGGGCATCCGCCGATGAAAGTGCCGCACCAATTCTGCTTGGAATCCTGAGAGACGCCTCGGAAGAAACCCGTATCAGAACGAGCGTCGTTCTGGCCCTGGCAAACCTCGGCACACCAAGAGCGGAGATTATCAAGGCCTTTGAATCAGTCTATAACGAGCTGAATAACGAAAAGAATTTCCGCTATACCATTTTACATTCCTTAGGAAAGATGAAGGCCATCGAGTCCCTTTCCCTACTTTCTACCGCGTTGTCGAGTAAGGACAGCATGATCCGCTTGAAGGCTGCCCAGGCCTTGGGCGCCTTGGAGAACGAGTACGCCCTGCAGTTACTTGCAGGTCACTTGGCAAAGGAAGAAGATTATATGGTACGGGCAGCGGCCGTCCGGGCCGTCGGTCAAAGCCAGACCGCCACAGCCGAGGACATCCTGGCGAAATCGCTGCGCTCCGACCCCGCGCCTCTGGTTAGAAACAATGCGGCTATCATGCTGGGGAAATTCAAGAAATTGCGGCCAGAGACGCAGGTTGCTATAGAGGCGGCCCGGGAGGACACATCACCTACGGTCCGAAATACAGTAAGGGGGATCAAGCCATGAAGAAAATCATGTTTCCAGCTTTTCTCTGCTCCGTTATTGTCTTTCTTTTTCTGTTGGCGGGCGTAGCCTCAGGTCTCGAACAGGGGGCCATCCTTTATCACTCCAGCAAGGACGATAAGATCTATGGACGGGACGCCGAATTGGTTCTGCCCGAATCGGTGCTACAGATCGCTTTCCGGCAGATGAAATCCGGCCATGTAGGTTTATATATCGGAAACAACCGGATCATCCATGCTATCATGCCCGCCGTGGAAGAGACGGATTCTGTCAATTTCATCACACAAAAAGACATGGATGAAGGGTGCCGTTATATCGGAGCGAAGGTGCCGGTAAACTTCAATGATCCGATAGCGTGGCCTCTGGTAAAAAAAGAGCAACTAATCCTCGAGGCCAAGTTACAGGTGGGCGCTCAATACGATGTACAGTTTCGCCATCAGAAGGGGCCTTACGCCGAGGGATTCACCTGTGTCGGTCTCATTGAATACATCTTTGAGCAGGTCGGTTATGATATTACCCCACCGGGCTATTACAAAGGTGGCGCGGGAGGTAAAACCTACACCCAGATCTATAACAGCGAAGCAACATTGTGGAAGGATTGGCCGGGGTACAACACCTTTTCCGAGACCGTTGAGTTCTCCAAGTTCGAGCATCCTTTGGCAGATTTGTTAAACGTGGGTATCAGCTATAACGGTGACCGGTACATGTTCTTTCCCTATACCCAGTATTTACAGACGACGACGGTGGCCGTTGCCACGGACATTCCCGTTTCAGGTGGCGGGTCCGCTCAGGAGGAGGATAGCGATGGCGGAGGTTCGTGTTTCATCGCCACAGCGGCCTACGGCTCTTATCTCCATCCCCATGTCCAGGTATTGAGAACCCTGCGGGACCGCTACCTCCTGTCGAGCAAACTGGGTCGAACGTTCGTTGCGGCCTATTATCACTATTCGCCTCCCATGGCCGATTTCATCAGTCGGCATGATACATTGAAGGCGGCGGTACGTGTCGCCCTGCTGCCCCTCATAGGGCTGAGTTTCCTGATGCTTTGGATAGGCCCTGCACTTGTTCTCGTGATGCTGGCCTTGCTTTTGCTGCTGCCCGTCGTTTTGCTGTCATGGAACGGTATTAGATCTTGAAGGGCTTTTGTTAAAAAGAAATCTGTGTGAGCGGCTAAAAAAAAACTGATTATTCAACCAGTAATCAAGAGAGTTCTGCTATCATAGATATTGAAGAGATGTCGGTGGAATGTTTTTCCATCTAATCGCTCTGTAACTTCCGATTTTATCTCATATTCACCTTGGCCGAGATAAGAGGCGGCAATTCGGTGATATACGGAAAACAGGAAATAATTCTGTATCATTAATATTTGTTTTTATGGCGATAATATAGCAGCTTTTTTTTAAAGAAAATTTCAAACTAAGTCCATTCCGTATATTAATTTTTAGGGGTCACATATGACCATCGGTGAATTACTCACACATAAAACCCGCAGGAACCTCCTGATAGGCTTCTTTGCTTGGCTCGCTTTCGCAGGCTCCATGTTTGCCGCCGCAGAGTTGGGCGCACGCCTTCTACCTCTTGTTTTGTTTATACCTTTCATTAGCGTTGTCATAGCGCAAATGTTCTTTGTTCGTTGCCCACGGTGCAACGGAAATCTTGGACAGCTATTGGTACAGACAATGGCACCGGGGTCGCTAAAAAAGCAGGTGAAGAATTGCCCATTTTGTGGAGTCGATTTCAATGACCATCCCTAACAATTATAAGGCCTCCTGATGGCAATAGATAAATGTATCCCTATACGAAAAAAGTTTTTAATTCGCTCTTTCATATAACGAACCATCTGACTGTTGGCATCAATTCTGACTTGGTTTCAAAACGGGTGCCGGGAGAATGATCCCGCACCAAACACTTATAGAGGTTCAACTGGCCACTCAGTCTGCCCAGGGAAAAAGGGGAAGGCCCGCTGCATTCACTCCTTCCTGAAATCCACAAGCTGCCATCTTTGATTTTCAATATAGATTTCAAATGGGAATCGTGATAATTAAAACACGTATATAAAGTCAGAGATTAAAATTCATATACTCTTTAACCACAAGTGAGGTTAAACGCGTGAAAGACAGGGAGGCATGATTATGAAAAAATGGCGATGCACCATGTGTGGATACATTCATGAGGGAACTGAACCGCCCAAGCTGTGCCCAAACTGCGGTGCAGCCAGGGAGAAGTTCGTAGAGTATACGGAGGGAGCCGACATTATCAACCTGCCGCACGGCCAAAAGGCATCATACGGCGCCCAGCCCGAGGTGAACCCGTTCTTCGGCGACTTCGCTTCACTTGCGGCCTTTATCTACAACTTGCCGGTGGGCAAGCGCATCCCGCTCCACAAGCACCCCACAACCGACGAACTCTTCTACATTATCAAGGGACGGTTCCGGTTTAGGGTGGGGGAGAGAACGCTCGTGGCCGTGCCGGGCGACGTGGTGCAGGGAAAAATGGATATTCCCCACACGTTCGAGAACATAGGCGATGAGCCGGGGGTGTTCCTGTCGGTCAAAGGGCCGAAGCCTGTCAAGACCGAGATGTTAGAGGATTAGTACAGCCTTTCTTGCGGTGTACTTCCAGTAGTCGAGCGTCCAATAATTTCAGCAGACATACATCCTTTCAATCGGAAATAAATGACGATCACCTCAATCGTGGCCCTAAATATTCCTGGGGATTATTGACGTCATGGTCGAGACGATGTCTCGGCAATGAACGTTTTGAGCCTTTCGCGGAAGAACGCTTCCGCATACATAGTAGTCCCATCAGGAAAACGCATCCGGTATGCCTCGCCTGATACGGACGATTTCGAACCGCACAACCTGATGAAGTCTTCAGCCGTCTTTACACGGTTTCCTGCCGTCTTGAGCTTGAGGCGCAAGTGGGCCGCCGCCTTCCTGGCATCATATTCGCCCCCGTTTCTGAGAAACGTCACCCCCTGCAAGGCTTCTACCGATCCTATCAGATACCGGATTTTGGCTGCCTCGCTGGAATCCTGGGCATATGCATACCCACTTATGAGAGACAAAAGCATGAGGAGCAATAGCGGGATTTTTTTCATGTCACTCTCATCGATTCGCGCCTGAGTTCTGAAGGCAGGC
>JAFNGM010000120.1:0-2328 GCA_017885225.1 Syntrophaceae bacterium
CCTACCTTGGGGAGCAGACGGTCAAGAACATCACCAAGCCAGTGGGGGCCTACAGAGTCCTCATGGAGCCGAGAGTGACAAAGGAGAGAGGTGCAGGGTTCAAGGCGCAGAGCACAAGGCGAAGGGTGGCATTTATTGGCTTGGCCGCCATGCTGGTGATAGTTGCCGGAGGGGCACTTTGGCAATTTTTTATCCGGCCTGTTGCGCCAACCGTAGAAAAGGCCGATCCCAAGCAGATGGCCTTGCCTCTGCCCGACCTGCCTTCGATCGCCGTACTGCCCTTTGTAAATATGAGCGAAGACCCAAAACAGGAGTTCCTCTGCGACGGGATCACCGGGGAAATCATCACCGGTCTCTCCAAGACTCGCAACTTATTTGTGATATCCAGACAGTCAACCTTTTCATATAAGGGCAAGCCTGTGAAGGTCAAACAGGTAAGTGAAGAACTCGGTGTGCAGTATGTGATGGAGGGCAGTGTTCAGAGGTCTGGCGACCGTATCCGGATTAATGCCCAGTTGATCGATGCGCTCACAGGTCGTCACATCTTTGCGGAGCGGTATGAGCGTGAGCTGAAAGATATATTTGCCCTGCAGGATGAGATCACCATAAGCATTTTGTCGGCCACCCGAGTGAAATTGACGGAGGGGGAGCAATCCTCAGGTGCCAAAAAATATTTCGAAGGGAAGCAAGGTCTCGATTGTTATTTGAAGATGTTGGAAACAAAAAAATACTTACAGGGTCACAACATCGAGGACATCAGGGCGGCTGGCAGGATCGCAGAGGAAGTGCTTGCGATGTGTCCGGAGAATCCATTAACTTATGTCATGCTATCAGATGTCCACTGGTTGACGTATTGGCTGGGCCCCGAGCAGTCCCGTCGGGAGTCTATTGAGAAGGGTATAGAAATGGCTCAAAAAGCCATTGCCATGGATGATTCCATAGCCGGTGCCTACTCCGAGTTGGGCCTGTTTTATAACTTAAAAAGGGAATACGACAAGGCGATTGCAGAAGGAGAAAGGGCTGTAGCCCTCGCCCCAGGCATGGTGTCCCCCAACCAGTGTCTTGCCATGACTCTGCTCTACGTAGGCCGGTCGGAAGAAGCCATTCCATTGTTCCAAAAAGCAATCCGGTTGGACCCCGTCGGTTCGACCGGTCTTTATTTAAATTTCGGCCACTCCCTCAGGGCTGCGGGGCGCTTTGATGAAGCGGTTGTGGCATATAAGAAGTCGGTCCAGCGTGCGCCGGATAATATTTTCGCCCATATTAACATGGCTGTTACGTACATTATGGTGGGCCGGGAGGAGGAGGCTCGCGCTGAAGCTGCCGAAGTCCTCAGAATAAATCCGAATTTCTCAGTAGATTCCTGGGCAAGATCACTTGTATATAGGGATCAATCGGAAACAGATAGAGTCGTTAACGCCCTGCGCAAGACAGGGCTGAAATGAGATGATGTTCTTTATCCTGATGTGTGATGATTATCCGCAATCATAACTCTAACTTTTGATTCCGGCAGTATCACAAGAAAATAGGTGATAGCAAAACCTGCGATATTGACAGCAACGCGCACCATATCAGATTTCTGAAAACGTGAGGTAGACGGCCAGTATCACCTACCTCGGTAGTCCAAGTGGTCCAGTTCGGGTATGACAAGAGCTGTTCGACGGAGGTAAAAATTAGGATATACGGAATAAATCTGTTATTATTTTCAGTTATTGGAACATGGTAATTCCATCCGACAAATCACCGAAGAACGAAACCTGTGATAGTGTCTGATGTCATGGTCGTGAATTGCGCCGGATCAGTGACAGTTCCATCACCAATACAGCCTTTCACCACAGTGGAGTTTATCCATCGAAATCGAAACCTCAATATAACAAACATTTCTGCAATATGCCACTATGTGGTAGTTTAAGATTCTCTATTAAATTGTTATTGCTTTCTCACCAAAGGCTAAGGTACAATTCTTCCAACATTTAATTTTTCCTCACTCTACCGGACCGAAAAAGTAATTTCTGCCTGAATAGCGGTCCGGTGCTGTCTCTCCTGTCTCTCCATCATTTCGTCATCACCTTTGAATTTCTTGTTGGACAAATCTAACAGAAAAACGAGGTGTGCGAATGAGAGTCTTTAACCGTAAGGTTCCCACGCTTAGGCCCCTGAAGGAGTAGTCAATCCTTTAGGGGCTTTTAATATTTTATATCCTCCTTTCTTCGTTTTGGTTCTATCCAGCAACTTGCATTTGATGCGCCTGAAACCTTCTTACTGAAAACATAAGGGGGGTTATATGGTTCGACTACTCCGTAAAAAGGGGCAACCAATTTTTATCCT
>JAFNGM010000120.1:2344-3319 GCA_017885225.1 Syntrophaceae bacterium
AGTTGATGGCGCGTGAAGACGTGCGGACGGCACTTCTTTCCTATGGGATTAACCCGGTCGAGATCGAGGCGCGTGTTGCGGCGATGACCGATTCGGAGATCCTTCAGGTGAAGCAGGCAATAGATCAGCTCCCCGCTGGCGGACAAGTTGCTCCAGATGCAGGATTTGCTTTAATAATTTTAGCGGTAGTGATCGTAGCAGCCCTTCTTATTCTCCTTCTTATTTCGGGTGTTGTTTATGGCGGTATCAAAGTTTATGAGCATGCAGAGCAAAAAGAGCAAGAATATTCAAAGTCAACACCTTATCCCGCTCCGCCCCGTGTAGGTCCTGTTCCAAGTGTCAATCCGGATGAACCATGGACGGGCGTATGGAAGGTTATTGACGGCCAGGATTCCCGCGTTTATGTCTTAAAACAGACCGGCAATTCTGTTGTTTCAACTTCCGAAAGTGACTACAGAGTGGAGGCCAAAGTCTACGGCGCAATGATCGTGGGAACACGGTTCGACATGACAAAAAACAACTTCAAAGCCATCATAGCCGACGACTTTCTTTCCTTCAAAGGCGATATAAACTCGCAAACATTTTTTACCTGTCAGAAAATTGAATCCAAGTCAGCTGCGGAAAACGTTAAACCTTCTGGATCTTGGGCGGGAAAATGGAAAGTGCAGGGGTCACCTCTTGTCTCCGGACTATGGATACTTAGACAAGATGGTGAAACGGTAATATCTACAGATGAAAGTTATTACAGAGCTAAGGGGAAAGCGGCGGGAGACTGGTTGGAAGGGGATGTTTACCGCACCCGAAATGATTTGAAGTTTAATTTTGCTCTCTCCTCGGATGGCAATTCTTTTGATGGTTATATAGATGAGACAACGGGGACAAAGCTGATTAGTGGCATCAAAGTCGAGTAACTCGGTGAAATTTCCGAGGCCTACAAGACTTTTCAGATTCCCGAACGTTATCTATCACAGGAAA
>JAFNGM010000121.1 GCA_017885225.1 Syntrophaceae bacterium
ATAATATTGGCATCAGCGTCTACCGGATAACGCGTGAGCCATGATTCCGCTATGTGCAGCGCTTGTTTATAAAGATTCTGTTCAATATAGGCTTCCGCTATGGAAAGTAATTCATCTCTTTCTTTAAGGTCACCTTTATCCATACGCACTCTTTACGGGTAAGATATTTTTTTTCATTGTATATAGGCAAATATCCAAAACCCTTAGCGAATTGTACTATAATAGTGCTCCACCGCTGAGAGCTGTAACACAGCACCCATGACGTGTCAAGTAAGAAATCCACACTTTTTGTCCACGAGAATACATGCTTATTAAGAATCGTTTGTCCGTGAATTTTACATAAAATATGTGAAAATCACCGATTTTTTTGATCGCGGTGAAATTAAGCTTGTCATGCATCACGCGTGCGCATCATCTGATCATTATAATAATAAAAGACAATTCAGCATTCTGTTGTGTGAGAAGAATATGCCCCATGTATGGCATATTAATTGCTGTCCTAATAAGGATATCGTATTTTGCGAAATGTTCATTCTTTCACTATCTTTGAAATCGTAAGAAAGTCCTGAAAAAGGCAAACTGTTTGAAAGGACAGGACGTAAAGCTACTGGCCTAAGTCTCCTGCAAAAGAGATAAGGTAGCAGGGTTGCCGGACTCATACAGTGCTCTCCCGTGCCGGTGTGATGTGAGACGTTTCATGGAAATGTCATGCATACACCGTCTGAAAACCCTGCCGACTTTTAAAAATACTTTTTATATTACATGAGAAATCGATGATTTACTTGATTTTATATAGGAAGTGTGGCATAAAAGGCGCAGAGGAAATCCTTTTACAAAAATAATTATGAAGAGGTAGAAAATTGCAAAAAAAGAACTCACTTTTTGCGGTTATGGTCCTTGCGAGCGCCTTACTGTTGTCCTCAATTGATGTGGTAGATTGTTGTGCAGCAGGGGGAGATGTCCAGAAGGAAAAGAACGTCTGTCTTACCATGCGTGAGGGAGATCTCAAGGATGTATTAGCAAAGCTCAATATTCCTGAGGCAAAGATATTGACCATTGACAAAAGTCCTGTAAAGGGACTCTGTGAGGTAGTGATCGATAATATGGGGCGCATGGGGATTTTTTATCTTGATAGTGATAAAAAATACCTCATCTTTGGTTCTCTGGTCGAACTCGCGGGTATGTCTGACAAGACAAGAGAGAGCATCAAAAAGATACAAGACAAAAAAAGGATCGACATAACAAAAATTCCTGTGGATGAAGCGCTCATCCTGGGGGAACGCGGCGCTTCCAGGAAGGTAATCGTTTTTACCGACCCGGATTGTCCTTTTTGCGGCCAGTTCCATGAGACCATGAAAAAGATTGTCGCGACAAGAAAAGATATCGCCTTTTATATAAAGTTCTTACCCCTTGAGTTTCACAAGGATGCGTACTGGAAGGCACAGAGTATCGTGTGTAATAAATCCCTGAAAATGCTTGAGGACAATTTTGCCAAAAAGGAGATACCCCGACCGGGATGCACTACGGAGGAAGTCAACAACTCTATGAAGCTCGCTGCATCATTCGGTATTTCGGGAACCCCCTCCCTCATACTTCCGGACGGGAGGATTAGGGAAGGGGCCATGCCCGAGACGGATTTATTAGATTTGATTGATGGGAAAAAGTAACATGCGAAACCGCAAGGGATTCTCGCTCATTGAGCTCGTCATTGTTGTGTGTTTATTGACAGTCATTGCCGCCATTGCGGGATTGAATTTGCGCAACTATACGTTAAACAGAAACCTCAGGACNNGCCGGAGGCGATTATACCATTCAGCAATTTAATAATCCCGCGACGGCGGTCACCAAGCGTCCCCTGGGACTCTCAGAGGGGGGGGCAGATATCACTATTGTGAGTGCCGAATTCGGACTGGCGCAATCACAGACAGTTGTTTTCGACACAAGGGGAACCGTATCGCCATTGGGCAATCCTGGTCCCAACGTGGACGGCGTTGTACTGCAGAACAACAGCAGGCTTTCCAGGGCGGTCATATCGATCAATGCCATGGGCAGAACGTTTGTTACGTTTACTATGAATTAAAGGATAACAGCTAAAACGACGATCAATGCCATAGGAATAAGGTATGTCACGTGTAAGAGTAAATAGTCGTGGTATCGGCCTGATTGAAGTAATCATCGCCATATTTTTAGTCACTGTTGGTGTGTTGGCCATTTTGTCTATGCAGCCATCGGCATGGAGGCTGGTGGGCAAGTCTGATTACTTAGGCAGGGGCGCCGGGATAATGCATAGGGAATTGGAAAGGCGGGAAGCCTGCATCATGAACCCTTGCAACCGTAACAATATCGCCCTGGGTACGGCAGCATCGCCCCCTATCCTTATGAGCGGTCTGGGGGCAGCGGTTCCCGGTGATGCGACGTATTGGGTAACAACCCAGATTACTCGGCCAAACCCTGCCTTAAATGTGTGGAATGTCACCGTCACGGTTACGTGGCCCGACCAGGTGGCGCACGGTTACCGGGATCTTACGGAAAGCATAGTAGTGGCATCGCAGCAACGTTCACGTTTCGCCCTCCCCGCGGATGATACAGGTGAATGCACAGGCCCGGGTCCCGGGTGTACTTTGCCGTGACCATGGGAGAGCAAGAATGGATTGTATGAGTAATTCAAGAGGTTTTACACTTATTGAGGTTTTAATCGCAGCGGCAGTTTCGCTGATTATGCTGTTCGCGATCGGTGCGGCCATTGAATCGGCATCGAGATCATCCGGGGGCATCGAGAGAAAAGTGACGGCCCAGCAGGACGTCCGGGCAGCCCTGGAACTTATGGCCATGGAAATCAGGATGGCGTCCTATAATCCGACGTTTGCGAACAATAATGCAATCTGGCGCAATCCTGCCACATGCGCCGGTATCACGGGAAATCCATTATGGAGGGGCATTCAGGTGGCAACGGCGGATTCCATCACCGTAGAAATGGATATAACCGACGGTGCGGGAGGTAATGGCCAGGGCGTCCTTACGGAAAACAACGAAATCATCAGTTATAACTACGTGTCAGCCGGTGCGGATCACGTAATCACAAGAAATACAAATTGTGGCGGAGCCCAGCCCTTTCTGGGTGATTTTGTGGCCAGCGGAAATCCCCGCACGGTGAGGGTCATCAATGCAGACCTTGGCATCGACATGTTTCGGTACTTTGATGGGCAAGGAACGTTATGGGCTATCGATACCGCCACGGCTACCAATACCGTGCAGATTCCCAATATACGAATGATAGAAATCACCCTGGCGGTGGAAACAGACGAAATTAATCCGGACACAAAGCAGAGACGAAGGATGATTTATTCAACCCGTGAGATATTGAGAAACCATTGATTGGCGAGGGATCATGCGTAAGAATTCACACATAGCGTTGCGGATAAAAAATTCAGAGAAGGGATTTGCCCTTATCGCGGCTATCATGGCCTGCCTGCTCCTCCTTGCCCTGGGGATGCTGGTAATTTCTCTCTCGACCCAGGATATCAGGGTAAGCGTAAGAATTGTCGGCGACAAGAGGTCTCTCGCGGCGGCAGAAGAGGGCATTCACAGCCTTTGCCAGGCCTTTGATCCCAAAAGCCCGGTCAATGCGCCGGTGTTAAAGACAAGAGCCGATGGGGTATCCAATTATACCATCAATTATCCGACGACTGATCCCTTGCATGGTCGCAACGCTATACCTCTCCCGGGCTTTGATATCGGGAGCGGCACGGTCTGGGGAGATGTGATACAAATTGTAGACGTGACGGGGCGAAGCACGGCGTATACCACACAGGTGACAATCGGGGTGGGCTTGGGGTATGGTCCGGTTGATATCAGTCTTATTTACAAGTAAGGAGGTTGTATGCAATCCAGGAAGATTTTCACTTTTTTTATCTGTATGAGCGCATGCATTCTATCTTTCGGCGGCGTTTCATCTGCACAGGCGCCGGCGCCTCCCACCGGTGAAGAAATGCTGTTTACCACCTCCACGTCTCCCGATGCCTTAATTCTCATCGATCTTTCGGGAAGCATGGAATGGAACCCGGCAGGGGGCACTGAGCGTTATGGAAATAGTTCGTGTACGGGAACTTTTTACAGTACCTCCGGGACAGGCCATACGACTGATTGCCGAAGAATCCAGATCGCCAAGAGGTCACTTTTTTCTCTTCTTGACGACAATAATGACAATGTCATCAACAGTCAGGACGAGGGCAGTCTCAAGGTCAGGGTCGGGTTCATGAGGTATCGGGACGGTGACGATACAGCGGGCAGTTGGAGCAGCGGAAACAGCAGGGTCTTATGCCCGATCGGGTCAGCCTACAGCAGGATATTCTGCGCCAATAACACGAGTTGCGCCTCCACGGTGTCTTCCTGTTCCAACAAGGGCTGTCAAATTTCCGGAGGCACCGAGTGCATCGTCGGTGAAACCGCGAATGGCGGGACGCCCCTGGCGATGTCGATCTATGAAGCGAAATTGTATCTTGATGCCCATAAAGCGGCGGATACGTACGCGGACTGCCGCCAGAAGTTTGTGATCTTAGTGACAGACGGCTCGGACACCTATGCCTGTGGCAGCGATGGGGATGAATGTAAAAACAGCGCGGATGCTGCCGGGTATTCGAGGCGGTTCAAAGGCAGAAGGGAAGTGGTGGCACAGACCAAGGCCTTAGCCGATGCGGGGTACAAGGTTTTTGTGATCGGTTTCG
>JAFNGM010000122.1 GCA_017885225.1 Syntrophaceae bacterium
TGGCCAAACTAGGCTCCGCCGGCATGGGGGGGCTGAACATGGAAACCCGGCTCGAAGACGCGCTGGGCGATCGCATCCAGGCTCCAGGCGTCCCCGGCGAGATCTGCGGTCGCGGCCCCCATGCTCTGATCATGTACTTTAAGGAACCGGAGAAGACCGAGGAAGCCATGAAGGGCGGCTGGTTTCATTCCGGCGACATCGGCGTAATGGACAACGATCGGTACATTACCGTGGTCGACCGGAAAAAAGACATGATCAAAACCGGTGGTGAAAACGTTTCCACCAGAGAAGTGGAGGAAGCAATCTATCGGGACAAAAGAGTAGAGGAGGTTGCCGTAGTAGGGGTCAGTCATCCCAAATGGGTGGAAGCGGTAACGGCCATAGTCGTTCCCCGCAAAGGGGAAACCATCCAAGAGGCCGAACTCCTGGAACTCTGCAAGCACCACTTAGCGCCTTTCAAGGTGCCTAAGAAGATTATTTTTGTGGATGCCCTTCCCAAGACGCCCACCGGCAAAATTCTGAAAAGGGATATGCGAAAAACCTACACCGATGTTTTTTCAGGGTAAAACCAGGTGGCGCGGGCAGTTCACGCGGGCAGTTCAGAATGGGCCAGCCGCGGAATTCTAAAGAGGCAGGGAGTCAACAGCCCTGCCTCTTTCTTTTGGTGACTATTCCCACGGAACAACACAAGATCATGAGGTAGTCTACAATATTTTGCATGCCTCGTTTTTAGGTTGCGTGCCTGGCTCGAATCTTCGGATGGGAGCCTAAACTGGGGATTTTAACTGAGGAAAGGTGAAATTTTGGGAAAGGTTACCTTATCGCCGGTATCTAAACTGGCGGGAGCGCCAGATTTAGGGAATTCATGGGTATATTTACAGCGAGCCCTTCAATTTAGTTCGCTTTTACTATTTTGATAGGATGCAAAAAATAAAGTCCCCGCCGTCATGCCCAGCTTTATGGATATCTGCATATTCAGGTGTTTGATCAGAATTTAAAATAACGGAGTTGCGAATTTTTGCGAATATTTCAGTCCCGCTTTCCATGCCAGCATTATCATTTAACGCACGTATGAAGGCAGCAGAAAAGACAGAATGATTATCAATTCCGCCGCTATCCAAAACAGGCTCAAGTCCACCTGAAGTCATTACGATTCTGGCCTTTTTTTCGGATAGTCGTTTTAACGTATCCCCAACCCCAATATCTACGTTTGCGCTTCGCATTATTTTCCCCGAGTAACAACTATCAGAAACTATCAAAACATGCTTAGCTTGTATGGCCCTTATTGAGGACGTCAGTGAGGTGTTAGAAATCCAATTAGATTCGCTGCTTCTTTTTGCATCTACAGGAAGCCAATATCCTTCATCAGCCTCCTTATCCAAAATACCATGTCCTGAATAGTATATAAGTAAGTTGTCCTTGTTTGTAAGCTGCTTGCGGTATTCAGAAAGGGCTTCAATAATCTGATTTCGTGTGCAGTCGATTAGCGTCTCAACTTTGTAACCGTACTTTTCACGCAGTATAGATGCCACCGAATTGGCATCGTTGACAGCGGATTTCAGTTTGCCGATCCACTTATAGTCATTTATCCCGATTACAAGTGCATAATAATTTCCGTAAAAGAAATTGCCTTCTGCATTCTTGGACCCCGAAGCGAGTCTTGCCTGCCCCTCGTCCTCCTGAACGGAAGCAACCTTGATCCCTCTATTGGGTTCTCCTTCAATTTTAGCCAGTATCTGGTCGGGTTTATAGTTTATATTCGATATCTTTGGATTGCCGCACCCGGTCGCTGCCAGCATGCTGAGAAGCAGAGTTGAAATAATCGCCGCAGTTCGCATACGTGGCCCCCTATTGGCCAAGATTGTTAACGATATTAATCAATTCAGCCATGTAATTGTAGGCAAGTAGTTTTAGGTTGCCATAACCAGAAAAGTACAGTTCTCTATAAGCCCTCATTCTGGTGTCGATGATGTACTCGCCACCCTTTTCTAAGTACAATTTGCCCACCCTTGGGTTATTGACATCATTGTTGTTAAAGAACAACTCCTCTTTGATTTTACCAATTGAATCAAAAATAGTTAACTTTCCCAAGTGATCCCGATTCAACCCGCCATGGACGCGGGTTGTGTTGGATGCAATATACCTTGATAACACGACCCTATCGTCCAGCATTGTCAAACTGGCGAGCGTATCATTCATATGGGTGCCCTCTTTGGTCCAACTACTTTTGCAACCATACTCCTCTTTCAGTGAGAATAAATGTTCAAATCTGAAGGGTTCATTATTTATCCTTGTATCAATGTTCAAAATACTGTTTGTGGTTGTGTAAAGTTTAAACTCTTTTTCTTCCCCCGGAGATAGGATTTGAGTGTCGCCTTCCCTTTTGGCATCGACGATTTGAGAATAGAACTTATTGACAGTTGCTTGCAAGACAATGTGAACCGGTCCGTCTTCGACAATCACCGCCCCGCAGGATCGTTCCAACACCGCAGAAAGCTTGTCTTTTAAATCGGTTGAAATGCTTCCCGAGTATTCTGTCTTGTTTATATCTAAGGAGCGAAATGGAAGGTTCCCTTTAATATTTTCAAGGAAGACGGGCGCGCTCAACTTGTTGGTGATGGTGATTTTGATTCTCTTGTCTCTTAGTTGATCACATTTGATCTGGTCTATGCCTGCAATGCTATCCAAGGTCGGCGATAACTGTTCGGCCCCAAACCTGTTTGGAATATTCACGTTCGAGGCACAGCCATATATAAGAAGTAAGCTCAGGAGGATTCTTATTAAGGGCATATAGTCTTCCCATTTTCAACCACTGTGGGTTGCCCTTCCAAATTGGTTCACTGCCGCAGGTGCGCCAGTGCCGCCGGAAGGCATTCTCGGTGCTGCCATTTGAGTAAAGCCTTCGGAAGGTTTAATGGCCCACCATGCCCCTGTTGGTTTCAGAAGGGGCTTATTAGAGGTAGAAATTATACGCGGGCTAGTTTCAAAAGACAAGTCGAAAGTAACAATTCCGAATGTTCATGCCATCTGCCAAATGGACTATTTCCACCAACAAGCCTAAAAGAAAAACGAAATCTTATCAAGAAGTACCGCTGACCGGAGAAAAATGCTTAACCTATAATCCCACAAATGGATTACAGATGATATTATGCCATGTTATATTTATTGATGTTGAAACGCAGATATCCCATTGAGACTATAAACCACATTTTCCGGGTTCACTGTTCCCCGGTTAACTCAGATGGCTAATCTCTGTAGAAAGAAAGAGGAGGCGGCAATGATATGCAATACCAGGCCTNNTTTCCGGCTTTCTATGTTTTAGTTTGCTGTTGTTTTCGCTATGCCCGTTGGACGTTTATCCCCAGTCCCCCAATTCCCTAAAATAAATCGATGCGCCGCATGGGGGCAAGATTATCTACGGCGTAGTTGAAGGCGCCAATACAGAGGCAGGAGCTTTAGCTGATGTGCTCCGTTCTGTGCACAATAGCTATGGCGAGAGGCCTCTGGTTGGGAAGGTCTTTAGGGTGCGTGACACAAATTCGGACGCGCTCTTTTTCACCGTGGTAAACCATCCTGCCGGAAACAAGAAAGTGGCAGGAATCCCAGCGGCGTTATAGAAATATCCTGATACGGACGGTTTGAACCTGCTCTTTTCCTTGTTCCGTTTTCTTCCCCAAAGTCTTTTTTAGATTCCCTTCTTCTGGTTTTCTTCCCCGTTTCTTCGTTTCTCTGTAGTGCTTGCTTTCCGCGGCGCTTCCTAATATTATGGAGCGTAGCGTCTCCGCCCTGCGGCGAGCGTGTGCGACAGTGGAGCAATTTCACTGATTCGCTGGTCCACGGGATCGCGGTCTGCCACGACAGCGAATGGCGAGGTACAACCCATGCGGGCTTACGGTCGGGTTCTGGCTGCTTCAGTCTGGCACCCGGCCGGACTCGCCAGCGTCAACGGTCCTTCGACCGGGCCCGCCCAGCCCGCCGCGGTCGCCCCTTCCGACCCGGTCCCTCCGATGCGCAAAGTAATGCTGCCCGACAGGACCGCTTCGATTAGCTTGCCCAACGGCTGGAACATTACCCAACAAAGTGGCGGGGGCACCATTTTCGTCGCCGGCCCAAGCGGTGAGCTCATCGTCTGCAACGCCGCGAACAGGGCCCAGGACCCGACCAGCCCCGGCTATCAGCGCTTACGCCAGAACTACCACGGGCCGCTCCCCGCCGATGTCGTCATGGTCCCCTTCAACGCCGACTTCGCGCGCAATTTCCGCGACCTCTACTTGCGCATCCCCAGGACGATGAAATTCAATCCGGGCGAGGTGCGGGTGGATAGTGCCGAAACCTTTCCGGCCGCCCAGGGCGCCCACTGCGTGCGCGCCACGCTGCACATCAACCCGCCCGACAGCGACCCCAAGGAACTGGGCGAGACGCTTTGCGCCTGTGGTTTTGACCCCACCACCGGCCTCTATCACTTTGCGGTCTCGCTCTACGCCCTCCCGGTCTCCGTCGCCGACCGCCAGCGCGCCACCGCGATCACCATCCTCAGCACCTTCCAATGGGATGAAGCCCTGGTCCGCCAACGCGCCAACGCCGACGTCGCTCCGGTTCTCGCCTCGATGAAGAAGTCCTGGGACGATCAGCAGCGCGCCCTCGTCGCCGGCAATCAGGCCATCGCTGCGGGCATCCGGCAAACCGGCGAGAATGCTCTGGCTCAGGGCCGCGCCACCCAGCAGATGTACGATCAGCAGCACCGCGACTGGGAAAAGGGCCAGGTCGACCGCGACCGCACCCAGCAGGGCTTCCACAACTACATCCTCGACCAGACCGTCATCCGCGACATCCAGGACCCCAACACCCACGCCACTGTGTGGAACCGGACGGCTGAAGTCTGGCAGAAGGCGTTCCCCGATCGCATCGAACAAGTGCCGGTGCAGCAGTACATCCAGGGCCGCGACTTTTAGCGGCTACTTGCCGCCTATCGCCTCGAGGTCCTTCTTCCAGCTTTTCCCGTAGGGCGGGCCGGTCGAACCTTTCGGATTTGAATCAGGCACCACCCCGACTTTGAATGGATATCTGATCGGTCCACTCTTAAAACGACGGCCGGATCAGGCCACGGAATGCTCGTGTATTTCCGATTCTTGATTGAGATTTGGTCAGGTAAACTG
>JAFNGM010000123.1:0-4872 GCA_017885225.1 Syntrophaceae bacterium
TCATTTTCAATCCGGCATAATTCATCAAACCATGAAGGCGTTTCTCTGGTATGAGAAACGGCAGCGGTTATCTGTGCGAGAACCGCCTTGACGTCACCCTGTATGCCGATATCGATATCCCGGTTGTGTCCCAGTTCGCTGTAATCCAGATCGACCTGAATTACTTTTGCATTCTGGGAGAGGCGTTTCCCGTAGGCAAGCCGGAAATCAAAGGGGGTGCCGATAACCATCACCACATCAGCCATGGCAAGGGCATGCCTTCGCGACCGGGTCATGAAAGTTGGACAATCTCCGGAAAGACATCCTCGTGCGGCTCCATTGAGGTAGGTAGGGATGCGGGTTTTTTCGACGAAGGATGAAAGCTCTTCGTCTGCGCGGCAGTGCCAGACCTGGGTGCCCGCGAGTATTGCCGGACGCTCCGCATGTTGAAGCAATGCGGCAGCCCGTTCGATCAGCGCGGGATCCCCGTGCACACGTCCCTCTGAACGGCAGTATGAGGGAAAGATAACGTCGTTCTTATCCACGGCGGTATCAAGAACATCCATGGGAATTTCCAGAAAGGCGGGCCCGGGACGGCCATTGTATGATTCTCTGAGGGCGGAAGTGATAAATTCGGGTATTCTCTCCGTATTCAAACAGGACGTTGAATATTTGGTGATTGGCTTCATAAGAGAAACATGGTCGAGTTCCTGCAAACCGCCCTTCAGAAGCTGGCTGCGCGGAGCCTGGCCGCCTATGCAAAGCATGGGAGTTTGGTTTCTGAAGGCGTTGGCAATACCTGTCACCGCATCCGTCACGCCGGGGCCGGCGGTGACAACGGCCACACCGGGAATGCCGGTGAGCCTTGTCCATGCCTCCGCCGCATGGGCTGCCGTCTGCTCATGCCGCACGTCGATGATCCGGATGCCTTCATCTATGCAGCCGTTATAGATGTCAATAATGTGGACACCGCAGAGAGTGAATATGGTTGTCACACCCGCCTGCTTCAAAGCCTTTGCCACAAGTTGACCGCCCGTAATCTGTGCCATGATTTACCCTCCTCCCTGACTGCTATTAATTTACGAAAATGTGTCATTTCGAAGGAACAAAGTGACTGAGAAATCCTTAATAATAAGGAGCAGGGAAAGATTTCTCTCTAAGGTCGAAATGACAAATACAAACTTCTTTAGATAGGACAGGCGTCCCGCCTGTCATTGCTTTTCGAGTATAGGTGAAGAGTAAAAATGTGTCAAACGATTATGCTCAGATAAGCAGAAAGGAAAATGCTGCAAGGAGAAGCATGCTCTTTGTGGTCACATCCAGACCCAACAGCGGTATCAGGATCAGGCTCCCAATCAGTGAACCCAGGCAGCCCCCAAACAGGTCTGAGGAGTACAGCGGCGATATCACACTCTTTTGGTCCTGAATTCCATACACACTGGTGTACGCAAAAATCCCGGCGACGAGAAAGCCCGCCGTCAAGAGGAATCCTGCAGTATGGACTAAACTGAGAGAAGCGCTCATCGCTACTTTCGTTGCAGTCATCATGGACAGCAGACAAAACCCGGCAAGCAGGCCGATACCGTACCATCGTGCGAGGCTTCCTTTATCATCGATCCGGGACATCAATACTTTCATGACAAATGCCCCCAGCGCGAGCCCTGCCATGAAGCCCATCAGCAACAGTCCTATGTCCTGATAGAGTACGCCGAATTTCACCTGGTAATAAAGAATAAGGATTGTTTCCAGCACCATTCCCAGGAAGCCCGCCACGGCGACGAGCACAATACGGCGCAACGCCGGCAGGAGGCGACAGAGCAGAAAAGCAAGAGGCAGGCTGATCCACAGCAGGAATGAAAAGGGGGGTTTCACCGCGTTTTTTTCTATCAAGGAAGAAAAATCGATCAGCGCCATGCGGGGGAAGAACTTTGAGAGCCATAAGGTAAAAGCATACTGGTAACACACCGGCCTGACATCGGTGTTCGGTGGCGCCGCGACACTCTTCAATAATTTTTTGGTTTCGAAGAATCTGTCGTTCGTAAAGAGGTATCTGATGTAGTTCGGCGAAACCAACCTGGCGGTGATCTTCCTGTCCAATAAGCGGCGGGACATGCTTTCCGCCTTCCATGGCAGCGGTTCACGGGAAGCAGTCACAATGTTCGTTGTTCCCGGAAGGAACAGCACTTCGGCGAAAACGGCTTCGAGGGCGCGATAGATGCTTACGGTCCGACGCGTCATCGGCAAAGTCCAGAGATTTTCCGCTGCCCGGAGCCTGAAAGCGAGAATACCTCCCGGGTTCAGTTTGAGTGCACACTGCTCGAAAAATTCCTGTGTGTAGAAACGGTTTGCCTGACCTGAAGACGGTTCCGGCATGCCGACCAGGATGAGATCATACATGCCACTTTCGATGAGGAATCTTCGCGGGTCGGCGAACGTAATGTGGACATTTGGTGCGCCCAGGGATTTGCGCGTGGTTTCGGGAAGGTGCTGTTGTACCATGTTCAACATAATGGGATTAATTTCGACATATTCTATTTTTTCCGGAGCATGTTGAAGCATTTCGTGCACGGTTCCTTCGATTCCCCCACCTAAAATAAGCACATGCCGCGGATGTGGGTGCTGGAGTGCCGCGAGATGACAGAAATACTCTGCTTCAGTCCCTTCCGTTTCAAACGCCAGGGCGTCATTTTCGAAGACGGCAATCTGATCGTGGAGGCGTGTGAGCGTGATTCTGCCGTAGGGAGAATCCCTGCTTTCCAAAAGATTCGGATGTTTCCAGGCGGTCATCTGCGTATCAATCAGCGTTGCGTTCCAGAAAAATAGAAGAAGAATGCCTGCTAAAATTATTGCCGCCCCGCGGAAAAGAAACCTGCCCTGATTGCAAAAATACCTTCCTTCCTGTATCCCTCCCCCTTCATGGGGGAGGGAGGGGTGGGGGTGTTTTGTCATGATGGTTATGGGTAGTATCGCGGCGACAAGACTACAGGCAAGAGCGATGGTAAAATTTTGAATTCCCCATATGAGGAAAAGGGTTGCAGCCATTCCGCCGACCACTCCGCCGGCGCTCTCTACCGCATAGGCTGCAGCCGCCGTTCTCCCGTCGGCAACATATATTTTTGCCGCCCACTGGAACAGCAGACCTGACAGCAGCCCCGCAGGGAGAAGGGAAATGACAGTTATCAGTAATTGCTGAAGAAAGGACAGGTATGCACCGGGGATGCCGCCAAAGAGGAGGTGGCTGGAACGGATGAACATAATGTCAAGGGGAAGGGCGACTCCAAAGATAATAAAAAGTAACGCAAGGTGTGTAGGTGACGGAATGTGAATTCGGCGGCCAATAAGCGCTCCTGCGGCTGTCCAGAAAAGCCAGATGCCGAGGGCAAGCAGGTAAATGAGTTCAATTCCATAGAAGGCAACATTTAATTCCCGGAGCAGTACTGCCTGACCAAGGATAGAAATCAGCCCGATGGAAAGTAGAGAGAGAATCATGATTGTTATCTTTGTCAAAAGTTTATAGACAGCGCCTTTGGAAAAAGCTCCAGAGGCAAGGCGTACGAGGCCTGAGGAATGAGGCGTACTACGATGTACGTCACAATGACGAAGGGTGAAGTACAACGCAGCATATGGACTTTTGCCAAAGTCGCCAAATTATTTAAATTCCCCCTCACTAAACACCGTGGCCTGGAAGGTTGAAAGTTGAGCCCCCTTTTTCCAGCATCCTGCAGTCAATCCGGCCTTAAGGCAGAGATTATTGAGCAATTCCTGCCGATGCCAGCCTTGTTCTAAAGCCACCTGGGGAAGGAATACGGCGGAGCGGCCCTCTTTATTGAGCACAATGCCATCCCTTCCGGCAACAATATCTGTGGCGCCGGATACGTCCTTTAAGGGGGTAAGCACGGATATTTCGATATCGATTTCATTGAGCTCATCGGCGGTGAGAGGAGGAAACCGCCTGTCATTCAGTGCTGCCTGGATTGCCATAGTCCCCACAAGCTTGCAGAGAGGCTCATCCCCGACGATACTGCCGATGCAGCCGCGCAGTTCACCCTTTCTCTTGAGTGTGACGAAGACGCCCTGCGGCTGCTGCAGATGCGGACCGAAACCTCTGGCGAGAGGAACCGTATCGGTTAAAATGATACGGGAAATGGTTTGTCGGGCGAATGCAAGAAGTGCCTTTTTATCGGAAGACCGGAGCGAACCGGCCACAGAAACGAATGCCGATTGATCTGATGAGCTGATGTCCTTCCCGGGTTCGTGTGCAGTGAATGCAACGGCCCCGTAACCAACAACCCGTGACTGCTCGCCGAAGGCAATATCTCCTGAATTCGCGTAGCTTACCACGACGCCTCTTGTCGCGCCCAAGGCTTTGGCAGCTGCCATTCCTGCTATGATGGGGGCCTCTCCGCACGCCCTCGTAGAGAGCTGGGGAATACGCCGGTCCATATGAGAGTGTATAGTTGATTGAAATATGGCTGGATTCATCGTGGTAATGGCTTCGAGGGTTCCCCTGTCCACGTGAGCTGCGGCTTTCGCGTTCGGGTAATGGGAGAGGTCAGAACTCGCGATGACGAGTGCGCGCTTGTTTTTCAAAACCTTTGCGAGGGCTTGACCAAAACGGCTGCTCATGGGCAGATCCGGCAAGCCGACAATGATGGGAACGACCTTTGCCTTCGGAAAGATGACCTGCACAAACGGCACAATCACTTCAACGGAATGTTCATGTTCGTGGAGAGATGTGTCCAATGTACAGTCGGCGGGGTCTTCCGCCATCAGCGAGGAGACGACGTCCCTGTCAACCAATGCCGTGCCGAGGGGAGTGCGGAAACCGCCTCCTGGATAGACTGATATTTTTACAAAACCCGGATTTGTGTGGTTCGTTCCCAGAATCACGAC
>JAFNGM010000123.1:4979-11053 GCA_017885225.1 Syntrophaceae bacterium
AATCTCAGTATTTTCATTCCCATAACCTTTCTCTATACCCATACACCGGCAATCTTCCGGCGACAGAATTTACAGCGCCCATTCTTCAGGTTCATTTCCGTGATAAAATAGCCGTGCCTTTGTATCACCGCTTTCTTGCAGTTCGGACAATAGGTGTGATTACCCGGATGGCGTGGGACGTTTCCTATATATGGATAATGAATGCCTCTGCTTAAGGCCATATCCCGCGCGCGCTCCAGCGTCGCGATAGGTGTGGGAGGGAGATTGAGCATTTGGTAGTCCGGATGAAAACGGGAAAAATGAATGGGAACGTCAGGGCCGACTTCTGCCAGGACCCACGTTATCAGTTCCTGGAGCATCGTGTCCGAATCATTTAATGTAGGGACGACCAGGTTTACAATTTCAAGGTGGATGCGGCTCTTCGCGATCTGTTGAATGCTTCTGAGCACGGGGCGCAGTTCCGCGTTGCTTACGGTAAGATAAAAATGTTCGCTGAATCCCTTTAAATCTATCTTGATGGCATCAAGAACACTGCACATTTCCGCGAGAGGGGCCTCATTCATGAACCCGCAGCTTATCAGCACGGAACGGAGCCCAAGTTTTTTTCCGGCCCTGGCGATATCGGTCAGGTATTCTGTATAGACCGTCGGTTCGTTGTAACTGTAAGCGATGACGCTCGCCTTTCTTTCGAATGCGGATCTGCTGATGCTCGCCGGCGACGCGAACGGAACCGGATAATCCTCAGGCGATGACTGTGAGAGTTCCCAGTTTTGGCAGAACTTGCACTGAAAAGGGCATCCTGACGTTCCGATGGTATACACGTCCGCCCCGGGCAGGAAATGATAGAAGGGTTTCTTCTCGATGGGGTCGACATGGATGGATACGGGACGTCCATAAACGAGGCTGCGCAGTTCTCCGTTTACGTTCATGCGCGTCCGGCACCTCCCCCGATCACCGGGCTTGATAAGGCAGCCGTGGGCGCAGAGGAGGCATTTCACAATGTTTTCCTTATGAACATGCTGTTTCCCGTGAATGTTGTCCTGGATGCCATGACAGGCGATGCACCCGGTACCCGATGAGGCAGGAGATGCCCAGTAATGCGCGCGCGGGGCCGTGCGGACTATTTCATCTAAGTAACCTCCTGCGAGGGCAATGCCCCGTTCTCCGCCGTATAAAAGCCCCTGCCAGTAAGGATCGGAAAGTAGAATGCCGGCACCGCCAAGGAGTGGTGCAATCTTCGCTAATTGTGTGATAAATTCACGTCGTGAGATCATGACTCTCTATCACCGCAACCACCACATATTTATTATCCCACTCGGGGATTGGGAGAAAAACCCTCGCCTTTAGGTAAAGACTTTAGTTTATTCTTTTGCGTTCCATTGGTTCGAGGGGTCTATGATTCTACGATTTGAGAGTAATGAAGAAAAAATTTTCTCTTGATCGCTTGACCCCTTGAATCCTTGAATCCTTGAACCCTAAAGCCACCGGCTTAAGCCGGTGGTAGATCTTTTAATTATAAGAGAAATGGCATTGGTAAGTCAATGGGAAGAAAATGCAATCACCTGGTTCCTTGACNNTTCTTTGGAAAATATTTAAATTTTTGCATATGTATAGTATGATAAAAAAAGTAATAAAAAAAGAGGAAGTCATGGAAAAGAATTTTCACTATTTTATAATGTATAGGGTTGTGAAGATCGCAGGAGGAGTTGATGAATAATTTTTCGAATAAAGTCACACTTATTACAGGGGCGTCATCGGGTATCGGGGCGGCTCTGTCTTTAGAAATTGCGCGCCAGGGTGGCGACATTGTGCTGGTGGGGCGCCGCCGGGAGCGAGTAGAAAAGATCGCCCGGGAAATAGAAGCCATGGGTCGTCGCGCCCTCGCAGTTCCCGGTGATGTCACCCATGATGGGGATATCGAAGGGGCCATGGAAAAAACAAGGCACGAGTTCGGGCGGGTCGACTACGTTGCCGTTAATGCGGGATTCGGTGTGGCAGGACGTTTCGAGAAGCTGACCATTGAGGACTTCCGGCGTCAGTTTGAAACGAATGTCTTCGGTGTGCTGAGAACTATTTACGCAGCGAAGGAACTCCTCATTGCTTCTCGAGGATGTATAGCAATAGTAGGCAGTGTCAATGGATACATCGCGCTGCCCCGACTGGCTGCGTATTCGATGAGTAAATTCGCGATTCACGGACTCGCAGATTCGCTCAGACATGAAATGAAACCACACGGTGTGGACGTTGTCCTTATCGCTCCCGGCTTTGTGAGGACGGAAATCCGCCACATCGATAAAACAGGCATCTACCGTTCAGAAATAAAGGATCGCGTTCCTTCCTGGCTCCAGATATCCGCTGAAAGGGCTGCACAGCAGATTGCGCTGGCGATGTATAAACGCCGGCCCGTGAAGATTATTACCAATCATGCAAGGATCGCCATTTTTCTCCAGCGTCATTGCCCGCGTTTTCTGTCAGCCGTTCTGTCTTCGTTAAGCAAGAGAGGTTTGCTGATATGATCGGTGAGTTTTTTTCTATAACCATAGTTTTCCTTTCAATTGAGATAAAGGAAGGGAGATGGTAATAGAGAGGTGTCGATTTATGAAACGCGGTAAGCTGTTGACGGTATCTTTCATGCTTCTGTTTTTCATGCCCGTCCTGAGCCACGGCCTTGATACGCGCAAAGTTCCGTTGACCTCATTTCACGAGGTGGCCGATTATATTAAAAAGTACGATCGTCTGCCGGATAATTTTATTACAAAAAAAGATGCCGGCACACTGGGGTGGAATCCGTCAAAAGGCAATCTCTGGGCAGTTGCACCCGGGAAGAGTATCGGCGGTGATGTATTTCGTAACAGGGAGAAAAAGCTTCCGGTGAAAAGGGGGCGCATCTGGTATGAGGCGGACATTGATTATCAAGGGGGAAAGCGGGGGAAGGACAGAATTCTCTTTTCCAGCGACGGCCTGATATATAAAACGGAAGACCACTACAGAACATTTACGAGGATGCACTGATGAAAGAGATCATCTTTGATTCCCTTCATGTAAAGAACATTGGAGAGCTGCACCGAGAACTCGCCCGAAGTCTCGATTTCCCCGCGCATTATGGCATGAATCTCGATGCCCTCAATGACTGTCTGAGCGGAGAAATTGCGCTGCCTCTCAGGATCATCTGGAGAAATTACCGTGTGACACGATCGAAAGTAGGCAAAGATGCCCTAAAGGTTCTAAAAGTTATGAAGGATTTTGCCAAGGAGGAGCCCGGTTTTACCGTAGAGGTTGAGTGAACGGCCATCGGCTGAAGTCGATGGCTTCAGGGTTCAAGGGGTCAAGGAGTCAGGTGATCAAGGGAAAAGCCTTTAATTTTTTTACAGAAGGATCGGCGTTATGAATTACATAATAGAAGTTATTGTGTTTGTGGCTGGGCTTTGCCTGGGTGGTCTGAGTGCGTACCTCATACTGAGATCATTGCGTTCCATGATGATTGAGAGAATCAGCAACAGGGAGGCACAGGTGCATGATTTGCAGTCCGCTCTTGAGAGGGCGAGGGGAGAAATGTCCGGCCTGCGTGCAGAACTTGCGGCACAGTCGGACAGGCGCTCGGCTGCGGAAGAAAAGAGTGCGCGAATCCCTGATCTTGAATTAGCCCTTGCACTGAAAGACAAGAGGATTGCGGAACTCACTACAGAGAACGCCTATTTGAAGGTAAAACTCTCGGAAATTCATACGAGACTGGCAGAAGAGAGAAAAGCCGCGGATGAAAAAATCAGACTTCTTGACGAAGCCCGCCAGAAATTGTCTGACGTGTTCAAGGCGCTCTCCGCAGATGCGCTTAAAAGCAGCAATCAGTCATTTCTGGAGCTTGCGAGAGAGACGCTGGAAAGATATCAGGAGTCGGCCAAGGGTGATCTGCTGATAAGGCAGAAGGCCATTGATGCGCTCGTCCAACCTTTGAAAGAGTCATTGGAAAAAGTTGACAGCAAGATCGGGGAAATAGAACATGCCCGTACGACGGCGTATGTTTCACTTACCGAACAGATAAAGTCACTTGCCACTACTCAGAATCTGCTTCAGACGGAAACAATGAACCTTGTAAGGGCGCTCCGTGCGCCCGTTGTGCGGGGCCGCTGGGGAGAAATCCAGCTCAAGAGGGTTGTGGAAATTGCCGGTATGGTTGAATACTGTGATTTTTTACAACAGGAATCAGTGACCACGGAAGACGGACGCCTCCGTCCGGACATGATCATCAAGCTTCCCAACGAAAACAATATTGTTGTGGATTCCAAGGCGCCCCTGCAGGCGTATCTCGAATCACTGGAAGCGCAGGATGAAGCGACACGGACGGCAAAATTGAAGGAACACGCCCGGCATATCCGCGCGCACCTTACAAGTTTGGGGTCCAAGACGTACTGGGAACAATTCAAACCTGCCCCTGAATTTGCCGTGCTTTTTCTCCCGGGTGAAACCTTCTTTAGCGCGGCCCTGGAGCAGGATCCGGGCTTGATCGAATTCGGTGTCGATCAGCGGGTAATCCTGGCTACGCCGACTACCTTGATCGCNNGGATCAGAATTCTCGCGGGACATTTTTCCGAGATGGGGAAAAACCTGGATCGAACTGTGGACCTTTATAATAAAGCCGTTGGTTCCCTGGAAACGAGGGTGCTTGTCACCGCGAGAAAATTCAAGGAGCTGGGGGTGTCCACGGGCGAGGAGATAAATGTGCTGGAAAATGTAGACAAAACGTCGCGGTCGCTGCAATCGCCAGAAATGACAGTGGATTCTGCAGCTTTGGATGACAGCAATGCGTAAATTAATGAGGGATATAGCATGAAGTCTTCTGTAAAAAGGATTTTCCGTGTTTCTTGTAGTATGTTTTGCCTGGTGGTGCTGACAGGCACACCTGCGCGGGGAGATCTCCCCCCTATTCTTGAAGCGCCTTCATCGTCTTCAATGATGTCATTAATGAAAATCACCGGGCCGCTGGATTTTTGCGGCGAACCTGTGCCCCTGGATGATCCTGATGTGCGCGAACGTTTGGAGAGGGAACTGATAGTCATGGTGTGGAACCGCCCTCAAGTCATCCTGTGGATAAAAAGAGCAGGCCGTTATATGCCGCATATTGAGGAAGTCCTGAAGCAGAACAAGATGCCCGGGGACCTCAAGTACCTCGCGGTTATAGAGAGTTCGCTCACATCTCAGGTTACATCGTCAAAAGGTGCCAAGGGTTACTGGCAGTTCATGGAAAGCACGGGAAAGAGATTCGGTCTGTCTGTCGACGCACATGTAGACGAGCGACGGAATTTCTATGCATCCACCAAAGCGGCCCTTCGTTACCTCAAAGAGCTTTATGCGATGCTGGGTTCATGGACCCTGGCCGCTGCCGCGTATAATATGGGTGAAGAAGGGCTTAAAGCGGAGATGATCATGCAGAAGACGAAAAACTATTACCGGCTCTACCTTCCCATGGAGACGCAGCGGTATGTATTCAGGGCTCTTTCTGTGAAGATAATCCTTTCTAATCCTGAAAAATACGGCTTCAGATTGGCAAAGGAAGACCTCTATATACCCGTGTCGTTCGCTCGCATAGAACTGACATGTGAACAGGAAACACCGCTTTCCCTTGTTGCCCAGGCTGCGGGGACATCTTTCAAAGTAATCAAAGAATTGAATCCGGAAGTGAAAGGATACTATTTGGCGAAGGGCCGGCATATTCTCTCGATACCGGAAAATTCCGCCGAAGGTTTCCGTGAACGTTATGAAGAGCTTGTGAGAGAGTGGGAATCGGCGTACAAGGAGAGTCTCTATGTGGTGAAAAAAGGGGAAACCCTTTCTTCTATTGCCGCGAAATTCGGTGTTCCCCTGCCCGCTCTCCTTATCTGGAACCACCTGAGTTCTGCAGCAAAAATCAAACCGGGCGACAGGCTTCTCATTTTTCCAGATGAGGGAAAATCCGGCAGATGAGGAAATGCTATCATGGCAGGGCATGACGCCAAGACTGTCTGTGCAGTAATCCATAATAATGAAAGTAATGCGGAATCGGATATTGTTCGTACCTTGACAAATGCAGATTAGTGACT
>JAFNGM010000123.1:11075-15707 GCA_017885225.1 Syntrophaceae bacterium
TTTATTTCAAGGAGGTTAAGGAAGTATGAGATTCAAACCATTGAATGATTATGTACTGGTTTTACACGAGAAAGCAGAAGAAAAGACGTCGGGGGGCATTATTATTCCCGATACGGCGAAGGAAAAACCACAGGAGGGGAAAGTAGTTGCGGTTGGTCCCGGCAGAAAGGATCGTAGTGGCAACCGGATTGCACTAGAAGTGAAAAAGGGAGACACGGTAATGTTTGGTAAATACGCCGGCACAGAGATCAAGATTGATGGGGTCGATCATGTTATCATGAAAGAAGATGAAATATTCTGTGTGAGTGGTGAGAAAGGGAGGGTATAAATATGGCGGCAAAAGAAATAAAATACGATGCGGTTGCCCGTGAAAAGATTATGAAAGGTGTGGAGACTTTATCGGGTGCAGTCAAGGTAACCCTTGGTCCGAAAGGGCGCAATGTGGTCATCGCAAAATCCTGGGGTGCTCCGACAATCACCAAAGACGGTGTAACCGTGGCGAAGGAAATAGAGCTGGAGGATAAGTTCGAGAATATGGGTGCGCAGATGGTCAAGGAAGTAGCCTCCAAGACTTCCGATGTCGCCGGTGACGGCACCACCACAGCAACTATCCTGGCGGAGGCTATATACCGTGAAGGTTCCAAGCTTGTTGCTGCCGGAATGAACCCCATGTCCCTTAAAAGGGGAATCGATAAGGGCGTTGCGATGGTGGTCGATGAACTGAAGAAAATTTCAAAGCCTATAAAGGACAAGAAAGAGATTACCCAGATCAGTACCATTTCCGCCAATAATGATTCGACCATCGGCAGCATAATCTCGGAGGCCATGGAGAAAGTCGGAAAGGAGGGGGTCATCACTGTCGAAGAGGCAAAAGCTATAGAGACTTCCCTGGAAATTGTTGAGGGTATGCAGTTTGATCGTGGTTACATCTCGCCATATTTCGTGACCGATCCGGAGAAGATGGAAGTGCGCCTGGAGGATCCCTACATTTTACTGAATGAGAAAAAGATCAGTACGATGAAAGATATGCTACCCATATTGGAACAAATTGCAAAGATGGGGAAGCCCTTGCTGATTATTGCGGAGGATATTGAAGGAGAGGCTTTGGCAACGCTCGTGGTCAATAAAATCCGCGGTACTCTTAAATGTGTGGCAGTGAAGGCTCCCGGTTTTGGCGACCGAAGAAAAGCAATGCTTGAGGATATTGCCGTGTTGACGGGAGGAAAGGTGATATCGGAGGATCTGGGATTTAAACTGGAAAATGTTACGCTTAAGGATTTAGGGACATGCAAGCGTCTCACCATTGACAAAGAGAACACGACCGTAGTTGATGGTGGGGGAAAGAAGTCCGATATCGAAGGCAGAGTGAAACAAATCCGGGTTCAGATTGAGGAGACGACTTCAAGTTATGACAAGGAAAAATTGCAGGAGCGTCTGGCGAAATTGGTCGGCGGCGTGGCAGTGATTAAAGTAGGCGCGGCAACAGAATTTGAGATGAAGGAAAAGAAGGCACGTGTTGAAGATGCGCTGAATGCGACACGGGCTGCTGTCGAGGAAGGAGTTGTGCCGGGTGGCGGCGTTGCATATCTGCGAAGTCTGCCCGCACTGAAGAAAGCCAAAATAGCCGAGGATGAGCAGCACGGATTGAATATTTTAAAAAGGGCCCTGGAAGAACCGACACGACAGATTGCGATAAATGCAGGTTTCGAAGGTTCAATTGTGGTAGAAAAAGTGAAAGCGGGCAAAGACGATTTCGGGTTTGATGCAGAAAACGGTGAATATGTGAACATGACAAATGCCGGGATTATCGATCCGACGAAGGTATCCCGTTTCGCCCTTCAGAACGCAGCGTCAGTCGCTTCTCTCCTTATCACCACTGAGGCTATGGTCGCGGAGAAGCCCAAGAAGAAGACGCCGCCGGCAATGCCGGGAGGAGGGATGCCGCCGGATATGGGAGATTATGATTACTAAGTGACGAGTGACGGCTAACGAGTAACGAGTTCCAAGATACAAAAACAGAGGCTCAAGAAAATCCCCCCTAACCCCCCTTTTTCAAAGGGGGGAATAAGGGGGGATTTCTTCTTTTTCAAAGGGTAGATTAAGCGGGATGTTTTCAAAGTAAAAAAACCCCCCCTTTGAAAAAGGGGGGTTAGGGGGGATTTTAGTCTGTCAAATCTTTTGCAGCCTGCAGTAACCCCTTCAGAAGATCGGCCATTGTATTAAAATCCAGCGTATCTATAGTGTCATTCTCCGTATGATAATTCGGATTTCGATAAAATGCGGTATCTGTGATCATAACAGCAGGATATCCCATTTCCCAGAAGGAGCGGTGATCGGAAAGATCAACGCCGGGAACAAAACTTACGGAGGTAAGAGTTTCTACGGGGATGGGGGAAACCTTGAGTAAAGAATTTTTGACCTTATCCACCAGGTTTCTTGATTTCAGATTGCCGACAACGGCGATAAAATTAGGGGTAGTTGAAAACATCATGCTCATCAGAGGAAGGGGAAACGTCTGTCCATCTTTTTTATCCGAATAATATCCGACCATCTCAAGGCAAATCATGGCCTTTATATTTTCATTCCGGGCTTTTGCCTCTTTCGCATAGACATAACTTCCCATATGTTCGGTTCTGAATACAGGCGGTTCTTCCAGGAAGAAAAAAATCAATTTTAATGTCCTGCCCGGTGAAATGCTTTTCAAGGCCCGACACACTTCTAAAAGAACGGCAACGGCGCTCGCGTTGTCATCCGCGCCGGGCGTACCATACACAGTATCATAGTGAGCACCGATAATAACTGTTTCATCCGGATATTTTACGCCTGGCATGGAAACGATGATATTGCTGAATGTTTTCCCTTCGTAGTCATAGTTCTGGAGCGTGGGTATGTATCCGAAGGTTTTGAGGCAGGAAACAATATAACGTTTTGTGGCTTCTATTTTGTCATACTCAAAGACGCTTCTTGAACCGATCGTGACGCTTAAATGCTCAACATGCGTGTAGAGCTGGTGAACATCCCCGACATGGGGCGAATTAGGCCCGCTCGCGGACACGGAGGCGGAAGAGCGTATTTTCAAAACGGAGTAAATGAGAAACGCAGCGAGAAGAATAACAATTATTAGAATTGACCAGATCATTTTCTTCATCACTGCTGTTTTTCTCTTGAAAAGGTTTTCTCATTAGGATATAGGAGCCATAGAGTGGGCGGTTAACTCAGGGGGAGAGTGCTACCTTCACACGGTAGAAGTCGCTGGTTCAAATCCAGCACCGCCTACCAATGAAATCAAATAGATATTTTCAAAGATCCCCCCCTGCCTAAAATGTCGTGAAGATGTATATACCCTTTAAGGTGGTTCTTCTTGTTGACCACCACAAGGGTGGTAATTTCGTCTTTCTGCATGTATTCTATCGTCTGGGCAAGGGATGCGTTTTCCTGAATAGTCTTGGGTGAAGGCGTCATTACATCGTCAATGACTTTACCTTTGAAATCGTACTCTTTTCGCACAAAGCGCCGCAGGTCCCCATCCGTGAGGATGCCGGCCAAACGGTTTCTGCTATCGGTAATGAGCACAAATCCTTTGTTCCCTCTGTCCATTTCTTCAATTGCCTGCATAACCGGTGTTCCGGAATGAACCTTTGGTATCATGACACCTGTTATCATATAATCTCTTACTCTTGCTCTCAGGCGATGACTTAAATTTCCTCCAGGGTGAAATTTATAGAAATCACTCTGATTGAATTTTCTTTTTTCAATAAGGACAACGGCCAAGGCGTCTCCCATAGCGAGGCATGCGGTAGTGCTTGAAGTTGGCGCCAGGCCGAAAGGACAGGCCTCTTTTTCCACCCCGACGTCAATCACCACATCGCTTGATCGGGCAAGTGTTGAGGAGTGGTTCCCGGTCAATGCAATCAGGTGTGCGCCTATTGTGCGGATGCTGCTTATGAGCATATTCAATTCATCGGTTTCCCCGCTGTTTGAAATTGCCAGCATGACGTCATCTTTCGTGACGATACCAAGGTCTCCGTGCATGCCCTCTACAGGGTGAAGGAAAATGGCAGGCGTGCCCGTGGAGGTAAGAGTAGCGACAATTTTTTTCCCGATTAATCCGGATTTGCCGATACCCGTTACAATCACGCGCCCTTTGGATTTGTATATAATCTCGACGGCTTTTTCAAAGCTCCTATCCACTTTATCGATGAGATGCAAAATGCCTTCTGCCTCAATTCGTAATACATCTTTGGCCCGCGTGAGCGATTGACTTTCCTTCATTGGATATGGCCTTTCAACCGAAAAAATATGAATCCGCTCGTGAGCGTATTCCCCGCAGCGTGCCGCGGGGTAAGTGAGCGAGAGGGTAATATAAGTATTCCTGTCATCCACCTATCAGAAATTAAAATTTATGACAAGACACATTTTCTTTGGCCCAGGTGTCTCGCCTGTCTGGTAACGCATAAGTCTTTTTGTTGACACCTCATTGGCATATATTATAAGCATTGAAAGTAAAAAGACACATCAGAAATGTCATGCCGGACTTGATCCGGCATCCAGATCTCATTCTCGCCTATGCGAGGTGTCACGAAATGATTGCTGGATTGTCTGGTCAAGCCAGACAATGACAAGTACAGGTTT
>JAFNGM010000124.1:0-11441 GCA_017885225.1 Syntrophaceae bacterium
GGGCCAGGAGCCGGAGAGAAGTCCGGATGTCGGCAAAGTAGTCACCCAGGACGACCCCGCGCCAGAAATCCCGGGTGAACGTCAAGCCCAGCTCGCGATACGAGTTTTCCGAGTGGCCCACAAGCAGGACCACGTTCTCCCAGCCCATCTCTTCGAAAAGCCGATCGAAGAAGATATGGTACTGCCCTGTTCGACATGGCCCCAGCGTCGATGGGATGAAGATCAGGTATATATCTTCGCCGGAGGTTGGGTTTTTGTCACGGAAGAACTGGAGGATCGAGCCCAGCACGAGGAGCGCCGGAATGCACTCCTTGCCCGAGGCGACGTTGCGGGCGAGTTGGGTGCTGTAGACGTCCGGCAGCGGCAAGTGTGTCGAACGGATTCCCTGCCGCAGGGTTGCTACATTTATCACCTCGGTGGACAGGTCTCCCATCGAAGGCAAGATTGCGTGAACGCGCTCGTTGCGAATGTCGAGCCTCTTGCCCGTCTTTCGGTCGACGATGTCGCAGAATTCATCCTTCAGGGCAACATAGTAGCGCCGCTGGAAGGGTTTCTCCGNNTCCAGCCCCGCATCGGCGGTGTGGGAGTCGATCTCGAGCACCAGGTAGGGCTTGTGTCCCATCAGCCAGCGAACGTAGTGGAGCAAGAATGAGTCAGGGGCGCAGGAGAAATTTGATATCCATGACAAATACAGGTTGTCGACCTTCCTGACCTGTTTTACCGCCTTCATGTCCTCCTGGCCGAAGTACCAGTAGTTGTTAGGCGGGATCTCTGCGTCCGGGTCATAGATCATGTCGAAAGGGATGACGGTGACGCCCTGAGATGTGAACTTGCGCGGGATTCCCATGTTTGCGTCCCGCGTGAAGGCGTTGTACGGGCGTCCGCAGAGCGCGATGTAGACGCGATCCGGATTCTCCCGCACTTCGCGCAGCACCTTGCTGCCCAGCTCCTTGTAGGCGGAGAGGAATCGCTGGTATTGCTCAATGCCGATGTCGTAAGCACGGCTCCCTTCAGCGCGACTGAAACCAAGCTTTTCTGCAACGTCCTCGAATGCGCCGCGGCTCGCCTCGAATCCGCGGCCAAACGAGACAAGCGGCCGGAGCATCCGGTCATCGCGCAGTCCGAAGGCATGCCGGGCGTAAAACGGTAGACCCTGGGTCAGCGGGCACACACAGGCGTGCACGTCTTCCATGGACGGCATGTCGCGGAAGTGCGGCAGGAAGACGTAGTCCATATCCTTGTCAAGCATGTCCTGGATCGCCCCGTGGGCTATCTCGGCCGGGAAACAGTAGTTGCTCTCCTGCTTTGCGATCCCTTCAGGAACAATCTGAGTCGAGAGCACGGCCTTGACCCCGAGGCTGTGGAAGAACCAGGAGTAGAANNACGACGTGCCGGCTTCTGGCCTGGAAGGTGTCCGGGGAAGGCGCGAACTCCTCGAAGAGCATCCGCGTGCGCTCCTGAGTATAGTCGACGACCTCCGAGGAGCGAATCTTCCGCTTCTTGCGCTGGTTCGTGTAGCGCGAGCAGCGGCCTCCGAATGGATAGCGATGCCCGCCGACCTCAAGGTTCCGGATTGCGCAAAGGTTCTCGCAGGCCTTGCACGTGAACCCTTCATGGTAGGTGATTTCCTTCTCGATTATGTTGTCCAGGTCGAAGCCTCCCTTCTCGATCAGGCCTTCTTCATGCTTCTGGAGCACCAGCCGCGCGACGCCGAAGCAGCCCATGAGCTCGGGATCAGGCGGGACAGTAATCGGCTTGCCTGTCATCTGCGCGAAGGCCAGCGGGACCGCCGGGTTCTTGGCAACACCACCCTGCAGCACGATGTGCTCACCGACTGCACGATTGCCTACCACCCGGTTTAGGTAATTGGCGACGATAGAAAAGACCAGGCCGGCGACGACGTCCTCGCGCGCTGCGCCCTGTTGCATCGCTTTGCGGATGTCTGAGTTGATAAACGCCGAACAGTGTTCACCGAACTTCAGCGGAGCCTTTGCCTGGAGCGCGATCGGACCGATCTCCGGTGCGGTGTTAATGTTCAGGTCACCAGAGGCCGATTCCTCCAGGAAAGAACCCGTTCCCGCCGAGCAGGCTTCGTTCATTGCGTAGTCGATGGGGACGCCATTGTTGATGAACACGTACTTGGCGTCTTGTCCGCCGATCTCGAATATCGTATCGACATCCTTCTGAAAGTACGTCGTGCCGACGGTGTGCGCGATGATCTCGTTGTAGACGCCGACCGTCTCGAGGAAAACGCCCAGGAGCTCGCGCGATGATCCCGTAGTCGCCACGAGGCTGATCCGCGGCTTTTGATCGCCCAGCTGCTTCTTGACCTCGCGCAGGCAAAGCCTGAGTGCGGCAACAGGGTCTCCGTGCGTGCGGCCGTAGTGCTCCGCGACAATCTCAAGAGTCTTCACGTTGATGAGCGAGGCCTTGGTCGTTGTGGAACCACCGTCGACGCCAAGCACATACTCGGCATAGGGATCATAAGCACCCCGGCGCGACGGCGCATGGTTCACCAGAACACTTGACTCTGACAGCGGTTTGAATGTCTTGAAAACTAACTCTGAGCCCGGCCGTACCTGCTCGCCTTCCGGCATCAAAGCGCCCTGATTTCTGGCCAGATGAGCCGCACCGAATGCCTCGAAGTACGGCGCCTCATCGGGCACAATGAAGTCGATATCCGGCCTGCTCTTGCGGATGAATTCGACCAGGAAGCGGTTTCGCGTGACGCCGCCGAGCAGCACCACCTGGCCGCTCGATATCTTCGCTTTTGTAAGAAACTCCGAGACCTTGTCCGCCATCACCTTGCTCAGCGACAGCGCGATGTCCCCCTTGCTCACCTCACCCTTGTTCAGACGATGCGTGCAGTCCGACTTCATAAACACGGAACAACGAGCCGAGATGCGGTGAGCGCGGGCGCCGTCACAGAAATCATTGATATCCTCGATCCGCAGGTTCATGCGGCCGAGTTGCTGGCGGAAGAATTCGCCGGTCCCCGACGCGCACTTGTTNNAGGACGTAGACAACCAGGTCCTCACCACCCATGGACACGACAGCGCGGGGCTTAAGGTTCACGGCGTCAAGACCGTTCTCGATAGCTACCGCGGCGATGACCTCAGGCAGCGCGACGCGATGACGCCCTTCAGTACCTGTGACGATGCCGCGCAGCGAGCGGACCGCTCCGAGGCGGTCCATAAGCCGGGTCAGCGTACCGGGGAGATCGCCCTCGTGAGGGAGGATCGCGTGCTCAATGCCATTGTCCTGCGAGACCAGGCAGAGCTTCATGGTGGTGGATCCAATATCGATTCCAAGAGTCTTTTCAGTCATAGTTCACTGCCACTATAATCTCCCCGAGAGTGCCCATATCAAGCATAGGGAAATGAGCACTCGCTGCGAGCCTCATCAGTGCTTGCGTTGGATCAACTCTAATTGCTTCCTGAAATAGAAGGGCTGACACACAGGTATTGAATTGATAAGACCTTATTTTGTCGGTGAAGTATAAGAGCGAACTTTTTTCTATGTCAAGTTAATTTTTCCACTGATATCTTTTCCCCACAACAATTCAACTCTTTGTTACATTCATTCGATTCATAATGATCAGTTCAAATGCATCTCCATTACCGAATAGTTGCGAATACCGCATTTGCTTCTTCCTTATAGCCAACAATTTGTTGATAATTGCAAGTCCCCACTATTGCGAATAGCATTCCTTCTGTAGCATCGGGAGAAACCGAGCTACTCGACTCGAAAAAGAAAGCGTTTAACTTAAGTTGCTTTGAGACCAAAGGAAAAATAATATTGAAATAATTAAAGAATAATTCTTGACTTTCGATAAAGGACGCACTATAGTGCCACCTACTAAGTAAGTTTGGATTAAGACATTTTGAAATGCAAAGGATGGCCACCATGCTTTATTAGGAGCTTGGTGGTTTTTTTTCTTTCTACCATAGTGGAAATCCGACTTAAGAAAATTTTGAGAAAGGAGGATGGAAGCAATGTCAGAAGGTAAAGTGAAGTGGTTTAATGAAAAAAAAGGATTCGGATTCATCGAATGCGATGAAGGTATAGACGTTTTTGTTCATTTCAGCGCTATTCAAGACAACGGGTTCAAGACCCTATATGAAGGCCAGCGCGTAAGATTCGATGTCGAAAAGGGCCCGAAAGGCCCATCGGCGAGCAATGTGAAGGCCGCGTAAGACTCTTTAGAAAAGAGGCACTCAGGCATAACATGCCGGGAGGGCCTCTTCTCGTTTTACCAATAATCCTGCGTACTGGTGATCGCCAATGCAGGGTGTATACAACAGTTAACCATTAAAAAAGGAGCAGGAAATGAACAAAAATCTATATGTAGGAAATCTCACGGTAAATGCTACCGAAGATGTCATAAGAGATAATTTTACCACTGCGGGGACAGTTGCCGCGGTAACCATTATCAAGGATAACTATACAAAACAATCCAAAGGTTTTGGATTCGTGGAAATGGAGACAGAAGAAGGCGCCCGTCAAGCCATCGAAATGTTCAACGGAGGGAAACTCGACGGCAATACGATCGTCGTCAACGAGGCCAGACCCAGAAAAGATCAGGGAGGCCAGAGGCGAGATGGTCGAGGCGGAGGATATAGAGGTGGAAATAGCGGAGGCGGAGGATATAGAGGTGGAAATAGTGGAGGCGGCCGTAGATACTAAGGTTTGCACACATTATCCTGAGGCTCTATCATGAAAAAGTAACTCTGGTTTAGAGTAAAAACCCCCGGAGACTATCCCGGGGGTATTCTTTTTACTGCCGTAGCGGATCCGTACCATCGCCAGGGCTTTCCGTAGAAAGGAAGGATGAAGAAAATTAGAAAAAGGAATAAAAATGAATTTTAAGTTGTTTAATCTACACCCCCACATTGAATCGGGTATCAGGGCCCTTGGTTACACTGAGCCCACGTCGATTCAAGAGCAAGCAATACCACCCATTATTCAGAACAGGGATGTCATGGGACTGGCACAAACCGGAACGGGGAAAACCGCCGCCTTTGTTCTCCCGATCCTCCAGCGCCTGATGGAAGGGAAGCAGAGGCGTATCCGGGCGCTCATCATGGCACCGACACGGGAACTGGCGGAACAAACGCACGAGGCAATCGGTCAATTAGGGCGATATACGAAACTGAAGAGCATCACCATTTATGGCGGTGTGAATCAGAACACCCAGATCAGAAAGCTTCGCAGCGGAGCTGAAATTGTTGTCGCCTGTCCCGGACGCTTGATCGATCTCATAGATCAAGGCATGATCGATTTGTCGTGCATTGAAGTACTTGTCCTTGACGAGGCGGACCGGATGTTCGACATGGGCTTTCTACCTGACATCCGGAATATCATGAAACACCTGCCTCTTCAGCGGCAGACGCTGCTTTTCGCGGCCACCATGCCCGGCGATGTCCGGAACCTGGCGAAGAGCATCCTTCGCAATCCCGTCAATGTCCAGGTCGGCGATGCAGTTCCGGTATCCACGGTTTCCCATGCCATCTATCCTGTAGATCAGCACCTCAAGACATCTCTTTTGATGAAGATTCTAGACTGCACGGACATCGCGTCGGTTCTCGTCTTTACGCGCACCAAGGACCGGGCAACCCGCCTGGCGAAGCAGATGAAGAAATCAGGATTTCTTGTAACCTTATTGCAAGGAGATTTGCCACAGAATAAACGTCAGGAAGCGCTCAATGGTTTTCGAAATGGCAAATACCAGATCCTTGTCGCCACCGACATTGCCGCTCGCGGTATCGATGTTTCAAAAATTTCACATGTGATCAATTATGATATGCCCGACACGGTCGATGCCTACACGCACCGCATCGGGCGTACGGGCCGGGCTACCCGAACTGGGGATGCGTTTACTTTTGTAACACGCCCGGACAGGGCTTTTGTGTGGACCATCGAAAATGTTCTTGGTGAAAAGTTGGAAAGGCGGATATTGGAGAATTTTGATTACACGATACCCGCACCAAAATCTGGCGAGGGTTCAGACCGCGTGAGACGTCCAGGGAAGCGACCGGGTCTGAAAAAGCTCTCGAAAGAAACTGTAGAACGACATGCCTGCTCTTTCTCGTCCGGTTCACGGCTCACTTCAAGCGCGAGGAGAGGACGGAAAGATCTCTCTCAGTTCCCGTATCCCGCTGGCTCATCCCAGCTGAAGTCATGCCAGTCACGCAGCATGCGTTGAGTGTACCGCCTTTGAGCAGGTTCTCAAAGGCGGCTCTTCATTTAGTCATGTATAGGAGTGGGGGATATTGATTTCTTATCGGGGTCTATCCTCAACTCCGGACGCATGATCTTTTCGAGGTAAAGCCTTTGACTTTCGAATGTGGCCGAATTTTCGGCGGGAGTAAACTTGATCATCTCCCCGAAGGAGATGACAACCCTGGCAAATGGCTTTGGGATGAAAAAGCTGTCCCAGCTGTTGAAATACCATGCCCTTTCCTCAAGGCTTCTTTTCCGCCTCGTGAAGAAGAACCCCGCACCGTATGCCAGTCACTTTTCTTGGCCACACCGGCAATGATCTCGCCGTCGGAACTTTTGCTGATCATCAGCGCCGGTTTGAAGGCTCTGTAACTCTGGAAATGTCGTATGGCGGCGAAGAAATGCTGATGCCAGGTACACAAAAGAATCCTTCCACCGCTTCTAAAATACTCCATCCATGTCTTTTCATTTTCAATCTTTATTATGAATGATGAACTGTAGAAACGAATACACCGGTAAAGGAAAGAATGGAACAGTTTTGTTGTCAAGATACTTTTAAATTTAAGGGACATTGATGTGATTTTCCACAGCCTCACGCACTGAGCACATCTTTAGAGATGCTCCATTTATCAGCGGAGACATACCTGGATGGTTGGGCACCCTGATCAGCGTTGAAATGGTTATATCGTTCAGAAATCCATTTCCCCATTTTGATGTCNNATTATCAACAGGATCTTCCGGGAACGCTTGTTAGATTGCCGCAGGTCATTTTCAAGTCTCCAGTCGATTTGTATTTCATAATCGCCATCGGAGAAGCGCGAAGCAATCCAGGCGTTCGCCGGAAAAAGCGGCGTTATAATCCGGAGCCAGTAATCAAGCAGATCTTCAGTCAAGGTTTTTTAACCCTTTCGTTTTACTATTCTAATTCGATTATCTTCATCTCCTTGGACCATCCCACTTTATCGGTCCTAATGTCTCTGCAGGTATGTCTGTATTGGAGTTTGAAAACAATTCTTCCCCGGTATGGTTCCTCTTGCTCAACTCTATACCCAAGTACAGTTCCTCCATAAAAAGACGGTTCTTGTCGCTTTTTATGAAAATAAATTTCACCGCCAATGAGTTTTTGAGCTTTGCTTTCGTCCAATTGCCACCACCCGCTTTCCCATACATTATCGTGCAGCTTGACAAAATTATTCTTTTGCTCGACTATGTGTATATTCATTTTGTATTCTCCTTCTTTGAAAAATGGTATTTATCATACCCACGCTTTTAAATTTTATTCTATTTTGAAACAAAAAACCCTGTCTCAGAGTAATGGACAGGGTTTCAGTGATTTTTAGTTCCCCTATATGGGAAGAAGGCTCATCAATATTTTCAGTAGCGTCTATTACTTTACTTCTTTATATAGTATGCCCAATTTTAGAAAAGTCAAGACAATTCTCTACATCCGGAAATCACTCGATACATTCAAATGCTAATGCTAATTCTAAGGTTTTACAGTTGTACGAGATCATCTTTCATGTTCATTGATTATGAAAAACTGACCTTTGAAATGTTTTGTATGTTATAATATTTTTAGTTATTCCTCTATCCCCACTACTTCTTTGTGTCTCCTTCTTGCCAGGACTGAATAAGGATATTCTTGTAAATAATAACAATGGTTCTCCTTAATTCTCCCATTTTTATCACACTTGTAGACACGGGTTACTTATTGCGTTGACTTCGTACATATTTTCACCTATTCTCAGTGTATAAAACCATGGTAACTCACATTGTGTGCCCAGAGGATGAGGTGATATCCGCTATGAAGGCGCATGTGGAATTTCGCTAATTATGAGACATGGGATTATTAACGCATCAGGCTAAACATCACAAATGGCAGTTGGCTTAAATCAATAACAAACATGGATGAAAACCTCATAAAAAAATACCGGCTGTTCCTGAAAGACAGTATCCGCAAGGCTGTTGATTTTTCTCAAACTGATCAGAGCAGAGGAATTGCCCCTCCTCCTGTCGAAAAACCTTATCAGAATGAAGCCACACGGATTGAGCTTCCTGCATTTGAACATTTTCAAAACATGCGCAGAATGAATATTGTATCCGCAATCAAGAACCGTGTCAGCCGCAGATCATACAGCAATAAGCCCCTCTCACTTGAACAACTGTCCTTTCTCCTATGGGCCACTCAGGGGATAAAACAAGTCCTTGATTCCGGTCATGCGCTGAGAATGGTCCCTTCTGCCGGCTGTCGCCATGCCTTTGAAACGTATCTCTGTGTGTTGAATGTCCACGGACTTGAGCAGGGAATCTACCGTTATCTCCCTCTGGAGCATCAACTTCTGTTTGAATTTAGTGAGGAGAACCTGGGGGGGAAAATCGTTCACGCTGTGTTTGGTCAACCCTATCCAGGAATTGCATCTGTTACCTTTATGTGGACGACCATTCCCTACAGAATGGAATGGCGCTACGGTATGGCAGCTCATAAGGTTATTGCGATTGATGCAGGTCATGTGTGCCAGAACCTTTATCTTGCATGTGAATCTTTAGGACTGGGGACATGCGCCATTGCCGCGTATGATCAGGAAGCATTAGACAGCCTTCTCAGAATCGACGGTCAGGATGAATTTGCGATCTATCTGGCGTCCGTGGGGAATATGTGAGGCTCTCTGTTGGTATTCCATAATGAGTTATGAAAACTGAAATCATAAATAAGATAGCATCAAGGTGGGGTTTTTCCTGCAGAAGAATACGGCACGACATCACAATTCCCGGCAGTCCCGAACGATGCTTGGAGCGGGTACTTATTGAGGATGAAAAGGGTAATTTGCTCGTCCTTGAGAAGATCCCGCGACACACTCTCAAACATAAGCTCAGGATTGTTCAAACTCTTCAGTACCTTTACACGCACGGCCTTTCCTGCATACAACCCTATCTTCACAATTCACGCGGTGACTTTATTGCAGAGGTTACAGATGAATACTATCAGATAGTTCCCTTCGTAGCCGGTATTGATCTTTCCAGGCCTTCCTATGTGGCAGATGGCTGGAGAGGGATTGTTGCGGCTGATTTTCTGGCAGATCTCAGGCAGGCATCTTTGAACGTACCCTATTTTACTGATCAAGTTCCGTTTTCAGTGAAGACTTATATCGAAGGATTGGCAGTCATTTTAAGGCAGCATGAACCGTCACTGCATGAGGCGTTATTGCCGGCCCTTTCGTTTTTAGATGATCGCTTCATGGGCGCACATGACCATCTCCCCCTTGCGTTCTGTCATGGCGACTACCATCCCTTGAACATCATCTGGGGTACCGATTCTATAGGCGCAGTGATTGATTGGGAGTTTTCGGGATACAAGCCTGAGATCTACGATGTCGCACTTCTCATCGGCTGCATCGGTATCGAAGATCCGGAAGGTCTGCTCGGCGAGATGGTCTTGAATTTTATTCACACCCTGAGAAGAAAAAGCCTGATCAGCGATTCAGGGTGGAATGTCCTGTTGGAGTTTGTTATCGCCGCGCGGTTCGCATGGCTTGCCGAGTGGCTGCGTAAACGCGATGGAGAGATGGTCAACCTTGAATTGGTATACCTGAAACTGCTTATGGATCACGCCGAAATGATCAGAAAGNNGCCAAGGGAAGACCATTATAGGAGAGGAGCAGAGAATATACATGAAACAACCATTGGATTTGGCAAAATGGCTGGTAACCAGTATCCGTGACTTTGTAAACAATTCTCCCGAAAATACACTTCGAAATGAAACCGGTGAAAAAGCATGGGATGACCCCCTCGTCGGTTTTTCGCGAGGGGATGATCATCTCTATGAAGATTATAAGGAATATGTGGGGCCATTCCATTGGACACCGCGGGAGATTTTTTTGCAAACATTCCCTGAGATCAAAGTAGCGTCCAATGATCTCACCGCCATAAGCTGGATTCTCCCCCATACTGAAGCCACGAAGGCCGATAACCAGAAGAAAAAAACCTATCCGGCCCAAAGATGGGCGCGGGCCCGTCACTTTGGTGAGGAGACGAATAATACACTCCGAAGCCACGTCGTAGCTGTTCTTAAAACTAAAGGATACAAATCCGTTGCACCCGTTCTGTCTGTTCATTGGACCAGGAAAATCTCAGATTTACACGGATTTGCCTCCACATGGTCTGAACGGCATGTGGCCTACGCATCGGGTCTTGGTACCTTTGGCCTTTGTGATGGTCTTATCACGGCGCGAGGGAAAGCCATTCGTGCTGGGTCAGTTGTGGCCCAGATCCATGTACCTCCTACCCCTCGACTTTATAATGATCATCATGCCTATTGTCTGTTTTATGCGCGGGGCACCTGCAAACAGTGCATATCTCGCTGTCCTGTAGGAGCTATTAGTGAGACAGGTCATGACAAACTGAAGTGCGGCACTCATACACACGGGAGGTCCCGCGAGTACATCTACTCTCATTATGGATTTGCAACCGACGCATGCGGCTTATGTCAGACAAAGGTGCCTTGTGAGTCAAAAAATCCTACGACGAATCCGTGAGGATCAGACCTTCTATAGCAATGTGCGCAACAGGAAAGGGGGACAGATTAATTTAGAAAGATGAAGTAATCCGTCTTCGGTGCGGGAGAAGTGGATTAGTGCTTGGCCATGAGATGTTGAACAGCCTTCTCCAGACCGTCCAGGGTCAGTTCGAACATGGGGAAGACCTGCCGGATCATGCCGATGGTATACGTATACCGCCATTCCTCCTCCGGNNGCCATGCTTGCATCTCCCACGATGATCAGCCGTGTCTCGGGATCCCTGCGGGCAAAATCTTCGGTCGGTTCCGGATTGAAACGCCGTTGCGGATCCTGCCAGACGCGGCTGTAAATAGTGTTGTGGAAGAAATATATCTTCAGGTCCTTGAATTGACTCCTGGAGTAATGAAACAGGGTTTGCACCACTTCTATGTAGGGGTCCATGGACCAACCGCCGTTGTCGATCATCAGGATGATCTTGAGACGATCAGATAGATGACGGTCAAAGATGATTTCGATTTCCCCGGCGTTCTTCATCGTCTCATAAATAGTCTTATCCACATTGACCATATCTTTCGGTCCCGAGGGGATCATCCGGCGTAACCGCTTCAGGGCCTCGCCCATCTGAACCTCCGTCAAAGGTCCTTCCTGTGAGTAATCCTTATATCGCCGTTCCATGGCCACTTTGATGGCCGATTTATTGCGGGA
>JAFNGM010000124.1:11508-22572 GCA_017885225.1 Syntrophaceae bacterium
CATTTTTTTCAGCGTTGATTCGTCCAGTCCTAAAGCCTCTGCGATGTCGGATGGATTCTTCAGCCATTCTTCCAGAAGGGATCTCACAATCTCTGTCAGTTCAACCGTGTCGGGTGCCTGCAATACGATCCCCTTGAAAAAATGAGCAAATACCTGATCATACATATCGAAATAGCGCTCGCTTTTGATGAGGATCGCCCGGGCAGCCGTGTAAAAATCATCGACGGACATGATTATGCCAAGGCTCAACGCCTTCTGGAGCCGCAAAAAGGATGTGGGAGACACGGGGAGTCCCCGTTCGCGCAACGTATAAAAAAATTCGATAAACAAATCCGTTTCCTCTCAGCGCATTCTTGCTATCTGCTGGGTTGCCGCTGTGAGATCGGCGCTCTTCTTGAAGAGAATTCCCATATGAGGCGTATTCCCCCGGGAAAGTGATTTCATCTGGAAATGGGAATCCGTCTTCAGTGCGCGGATCCAGTTGATCAACTCCCGTGTTGCCGGTTTCTTCTCGATTCCCTTGAGATCTCGCAGGCGATAGAAAGCTTCGATGCACGCCTCGGACAATTCCTTGTCCAGATTGGGGAAATGAACATCTACGATAAGCCGCATCAGCCCCACATCGGGAAAAGCGATGTGGTGGAAATTACAGCGGCCCAGGAAGGGATCGGAAAGGTCTTTCTTGGCGTTGGATGTAATGACGATTACCGGCCGGTTGCGGGCGGTTATTGTCTTGTCAATCTCTATTATATCAAACTGCATCTGATCAAGAACATCGAGCATGTCATCCTGAAAATCGCTGTCGGCTTTGTCTATTTCATCGATCAGCAGTACCGTTCGCACTTCCGATACAAATGCCTGGCCGATTTTCCCCATACGGATGTATTCTTCGATGTTGCTCACATTGCGTCTGGAATCCCCGAAACGGCTGTCGTTAAGGCGCGTCAGGGTATCGTATTGATACAATGCTTCCACGAGTTTCATGCTGGACTTCACGTTCAGCACAATCAAAGGCATCTGAAGGCTTTCTGCAATGGCGTGGGCGAGCATCGTCTTGCCTGTACCCGGTTCTCCTTTGAGCAGGAGGGGCATTTCCAGGGCCATGGAGACATTCACGATCTTTGCAAGTTCGTCATCAAGAACATATTTAGAACCGCCGCGAAAAGAAAGGTTTTCCTGATTCATAAAAACTCCTTTTATAATGATCACTGATCGCCGGATGTTTATCTAAGCCGTGAATTTCTATTCTATCCGCGAGAAAAATGCCAGAGCTTTTTTATGCCTCTCTAACAGCACGAGGTCTTGCCCTGGTTTTCGGTGCCCTCGCACGATTCGAGGGTGCAGCAGCAGGATGAAGGTTCCCTCCCCAGCATGGTATTGATGACGGCGGCGGCACAGCCCACACCCGCCTGCACAGAAACTGCCTCCGTCGGGCAATTGCGGTTGCAGGCGCCGCATTCCATGCAGGCATCCCTGTCCTGTATCCACGCGCGGTTCACACCGTTTATCCCGATGACGGCTTGAGGACAGACTTCAACGCACGCGCCGCAGCCGATGCATTTCTCTTCGTTGAGCTTCAGAGTCACCACATTTTTTAGGTAGGTCAATCGTTTCATTCGTTACGCTCCTATGCGATAATGCGGGAGGTAAGCCAGAATCCCAGCCCCGCCACGCCGGCCCCTATCTCCAGAGGAAGGGCCAAGCGCATTTCCTTCTTTACACCGGAAAGAGAGGTGTAGGTCGATGCACCGGTGAAATTCATCGCAAGATACGCCGCACATGCAGGTACCAGGAAAAACCACGCCAGCGTCTCCAACCTCCCCGGCCAGAGGGTAAGGTCGGGATGCCGAACTACCAAGAGAAGCGCCGCTGCAAGTATGCCTGTGATAAAACCCTTGAACGAGAAGGCTTTTCCGGGAAGAATAGGAAGCAGGATCGGCGTCAGGACAGCTCCGGCTATAACTGCGGTAAGAAGAGCCACACTGGCAAAAAGGCCGTAATTGATCGCATTAGCCCAGTAACCCGCAGGTCCTCCCAGGCCGCCAAGGAGGAAAAACGCAAGGAGAATCAACAGAACTGCCTTGAATGCGGCGACAAGTTCAATCGGGATGAGAACTATTCTCTCCCTCAGAGTAAACGTCTTTACGCGCATTTCCGGTGTTGCTTTGAGGCCGGAGTCCAGATAGGAGGGTACATCCACCGCCCGGATGGGGCCGTAGTGAACCCTGAATCCTGATAATTTCTTCACCTGGTGGGCGGCGACACCGGGGCCGGAAAGTTGTGGCAGGACAAGTTCCCTGTGGGTTACGATTTTGGTGAGGCCGCTCAATATGAGCCGATGGAGCAGCTCCTCAGTCCCGAAGGTTCCCTTACCGGCGGCACACCAGACATTGATCCCATCCGTATCCAGGACGAGTATCCATGCATTCCGTCCGGAAAGGGCCTCACGGAGCCGGTCAAAACTCATCTTGTAGTTGGCAGTAACCAAAACGGGAGACTCATTGCCTGGGTTTCCAAGGGCGTAAATACCGGGTTCGATGGTGTAATCCATGCGGCCGACGCCCCAGCGGGCTTTTATAGTACCCCAGTGGTCCCGCCATGTTAAGGCAGACGATATCTGAGGTACCGTACCCACAGGGGTCTCGACGACACCGACGACAAACGGCTGATTAAGACTTGGCAGGCTCACCTGAACCCCGCATGCCGGAGGTCATTGCGAGGCCGCAGGGAGAATGCTGCAATTTAGTTGATCCATGGTAATATCCCTTTATTAATATTCATGGTACTGTGGCACTCACAGTAGATACCTTGCATTATAGTAAGACTATAATACATAAAATTCGCATGTCAATACCCTCTTGAATACCTCCTTTCCAATAAGAGTTTTTCTTTGCAACAAAGTACCCTTATGGTATGAAGTATCCATTCATAAAAGAGGAAGGACAATTTCGGGGTATGAGAATAACAATACTATCGGAAAATTATACGCCTTTTTCCTTGAAGCTCAGAGGGGAACATGGATTCTCTGTGTTAATCGAAAAAGACGATATGCAACTTCTCTATGATACGGGGCGGTTCGGCATTTGCGTTGATAACGCCCAGGCACTTGGCCGTGATTTGACCCGTACCAAAAAGATTTTGCTTTCACACGGCCACATAGACCATACGGGAGGATTGGAAAAAGTGCTTATCGCCATAGGCCATCCTGTTGATATCGTGGCCCACCCGAGAATATTTGAGAAAAAACATATTACCGGACAGCAATACATAGGACCCTTTGGCAGAAAGGATGTGTTCATCGGAATACCTTTTGAAAGGCAGTACCTGGAGAAAATGTACAAAGCCCGTTTTGATTTTCGGGAGGGGCTCTATGAAGCGGCAGATCGCGTTTGGCTCACAGGCGCAATCCCGATAACCAATGATGTTGAAAAGATTCCCGCGTCGTTTCTTGTGGGGGTGAACGACTTTTTCGTGCCCGACGATTTCGCCGATGATAATTCTCTTTTGTTGGATACCGATAAAGGGTTCGTGGTGGTTTTTGGCTGTGCGCATCGGGGGATAGTAAATATACTTACCTATGTGAAGAAAATGTTCAAAAAAAATATCAGGGCCATCATAGGGGGCACGCACTTGCACGATACATCCCAGGGACAGCTTGAATATGTGAAATCCTATTTAAAGGAACTCATACATGAGGATGGGGTAGAACTTTTTGCGCCTGCCCACTGCACGGGAATTCATACCATCATGGGACTTTCTGAGGAGTTTAAGGAGATAACCAAACCCGCGTTTTGCGGGACCGTATTTGAATTTTAGCCTTTTATTTTCTCCATATAAAAAGGTCTGGACAATGGACGGACCCCCGTTGACAAAGAAATTACGCGAAAGTAAAGGAGCAGCGATGAAATTAGCAGAGGATATCTATGTGTATGAATGGACACATTATTTTGACAACAACTGCAACAGCTTCTACATAGGCGGCAACGTGAATGCCCTCATCGATCCCGGTTTGAAATCGTATTTGCCTAATCTCCTGGAAAGTATGGAAAACGACGGGATTATGAAAGGCGATATCCGATATATTATTAACACCCATTCCCACCCCGACCACTTCGAGGGTTCTGAGTTGTTTAGTAATTCAGAGGTGCAAATAGCCATGCACGAAGAGGAAATTGCCTTCATGAATGGCCTGGGGCCCAGAATTTATTTCATGTTCGGCATGGCGCCTCCTGATGTTCGCATTAACATGCGCCTGCATACAGGAGAAGTAACACTCGGCGAAGAAATGTTTGAGATACTCCATATTCCCGGTCATTCACCGGGCTCAATTGGATTATACTGGCCTGCCAGAAAAGCCCTCTTTTCAGGGGATGTCATATTCAGCCAGAATGTGGGAAGGACGGATTTTCCCGGAGGGAGCGGTGCCCTTCTAAAAAAGAGCATCAGCAGTCTTGCCGAGCTTGACATAGATACCCTTTTCCCGGGGCATATGGAGATTGTTGACGGGTCCGAACGGGTGAAATGGAATTTTCAGGTGGTCATGCAGAACGTCTTCCCGTATATATAGAGGGAACCTTGAAAATACCCACGCTGTCGTTTCGATCCCTTCATATTCACTCAGGGTAAATTCCGGGAAAGAACTATACCCTGTGCAGTGAACACAGGATACCTCGTCGTTTCAATCCTCGGGATGGTACAAAACATGTATTTAAGGTTTTCGTGAGCATCAGTAAATCTGCGTCGAATCCTTGTCCCCAGCAATCATCCCCTCTCATCCCTTCCCCATGAAAGAGTGAGGGATACAAAGGGGGGCGTTTCCATCTTAGTCAAAGAAAGGATAGTTCATATGGCTATGGAAATAACTTCATCGTATCTTTCCTTTTCCACAACCGGAGATACTGATATAATCGACATTACCCGGCATGTTTCAGACCGGATTACCGAAGCGGGACTCGAAGAAGGCCATGTGCTGCTCTTTGTTCCTGGTTCTACTGCTGCACTCACAACTATCGAGTATGAGCAGGGCGCAATCGGTGATTTGAAGGAGGCAATAGAACGCCTTGCCCCGGAGGGGGCATACTACCGGCACAATGAGCGATGGGGCGATGGAAACGGACATGCCCACGTGAGAGCGGCACTCCTCGGTCCATCTCTTTCTGTTCCTGTTATCCAAAAACGTCTGGCACTGGGAACGTGGCAGCAGATAGTATTTATTGATTTCGACAACCGCCCGAGGGAACGTCGCATACTGTTGCAGCTCACCGGGAAGAAAAAACAAACAGGATGAGGAAGCATTTGATTCATGGATAAAGCGCCGTTGTCATTCTCATCAAAAGTGTGCTTGCTGATTTTTGTCACGAGTATCTTCTTTCTCAACTTCCTGTCCAGGATACTTCCCGCACCTCTCATGCCTTCCATCGAAAAGGACCTCGGACTGGTTCATGCGGAGGCAGGCAGCTTTTTCCTTCTCATCTCTATCGGCTACTGCAGCTCCCTTGTGGGTTCCGGATTCCTCTTCCGGTGGCTGACTCATAGGAGAATAATCATCCTGTCTTCCATTGCCACAGGCATTGCGCTTCTTATCGTGGCAGTCGGAAAGACTCACTGGGCCATCAACCTGGGATTGGTCCTTCTGGGTCTGGTAGCCGGAGCGTATCTCCCTTCAGGAATCACTACCATCACGTCTTCCATCAGGGCCGGTAACTGGGGGAAAGCTATCGCCGTGCACGAACTGGCTCCCGCCGTCGCGTATATTGCTGCCCCCTTTATATCCGAACTGCTGCTGAAGGTATGTTCATGGCAGGGAGTTCTGGCTTTCATTGGCGCTTCATCGATTCTCTTAGGATTGTTGTTTCTGCGCTTTGGCCGGGGCGGAGATTTTAAGGGAGAGCCTCCCAATTTCACAAATCTCGGAATCCTTATGAAACAGCCTGCCTTCTGGATCATGATGATTTTTTTCAGCGTCGGCATCGCTTCCAGCATGGGCGTGTTCAGCATGCTTCCCCTTTATCTGGTGGCGGAAAGAGGCTATGACAGGAGCTACGCCAACATTATTATCGGCATTTCGAGAATTCCCCCTGTAGTCATGGCTCTTATTTCCGGATGGATATCGGATCGCCTGGGGCCGAAGCGAACAATGAAGTATGCGCTCATATTCAACGGCGTTACAACCATTCTCCTGGGCATTGTCCCCGACGGCTGGCTTCTTTTTATGGTCTTCATGCAGCCTATGCTTTCCGCCTGCTTTTTCCCCGCAGGATTTACCGTTCTTTCCCGCATCAGCTCCGATAACGTGAGAAACATTTTCATTTCGATGACAATATTTTTTGCCTATCTTATCGGAGCCGGTCTGATACCGACGGGCATGGGAGTTCTGGGGGACGCCGGGCAGTTCGCCCTGGCTATATCGCTGACGGGTTGTATGGTTCTCATGAGCGTTGTCCTTTTCCGCTACCTGAGGTATGAGGAGAACCAAAACTCATAGAAGCCATTTTCCCTCGCTTTTCCCGCGAATTCATATGAGGGCAAGGGTGTCGGCTACCGCGAGGCCGGTACGGGTAGGCTGCAGGCAACCGTTTTTTATTTCAATGAATCCCGCCTTAACAAGTCTTGCCAGGGCATCACCTTTCTCTGAAATGAGATCATAACCATATCTGCCGGAAAAATTGTGCAGGTGGATACCCCTCTTCGTGCGGAGACCGAGGAAGAGGGCTTCCAGATATAATTGTTCTCTGTCCAGCATCTCTGAGGCACTGAGAGGCGGCTTTCCCGTTTCGATATCCCTGATATATTTATCAAGAGAACGATGATTCCACCATCGTGTATGTCCCGTAAAAGAATGCGCAGCCGGGCCCAGACCGAGGTAAGATGTATGGTTCCAGTATTTCTGATTGTGTTGTGATGCCAGGGACATGTCTTTCGCAAAACTGGATACCTCATAGTGGACATATCCCGCATTCTCGAGGGTCTCAGATGTTGTTATGAAGAACGCATGCTGCAGATCCTCGTTTGGGAAAACAATCTCTCCCCGTTCATGCCGGAGACCAAGGGGCGTGCCGGCTTCGATGGTCAACTGATAGCAGGAAAGGTGTGCCAATTCATAAGAAAGGGCCTGTGTAACGGTGTCACGCCATGAAATCATATCCTGTCCGGGTACCCCATAGATCAGATCAATGCCGATATTCTCAAATCCGGCTTTGCGGGCGGTTTCTATGGTGTCCAGGGCCTGATGAACGGAGTGCCTGCGCTTCAGGAAAGCCAGAACCGTATTGTCAAATGACTGGACACCGATGTTGAGGCGGTTGACTCCAAGCTGACGGAGCGATTCGAGATATTCCCGTGCAGTATCCGCCGGATTGATCTCGATGGTGATTTCCGGGTTTGGCGAAACGATGAAGGCATTCCGGATCTGCGACAGAATGCTATCGAAATGCTTTACAGCAAGGAGAGAAGGAGTGCCCCCGCCGATGTAGATCGTGTCAAACCGGGTGAATGTCTCTTGGTACATTGCCATTTCCGTGGAGAGTGCATTCAGGAATTCGTCGATTCGGCTGAGAGAGGTAGTCGAATAGAAGTTACAGTAATGACATTTGCTTTTGCAGAAGGGGATGTGAATGTACAGACCGGGAGTTATATCTGTTGCAGAGCTGTCCATGCGGGATTCCATCTCAAGAGACTTGTTAAGGATTATCTTCGAACGCGCTCAAAATCGTTTTCGTCCTTTCTGAAGGCTATTTTCACTTTCATTCAGTGCCGGATTTCAGGACGGCCAGAAAGGCGCTTTGCGGGATGCTTACCGAGCCAACCATCTTCATCCGTTTTTTGCCCTTTCTCTGTTTTTCGAGGAGCTTTCGCTTCCGGGTGATATCCCCACCATAGCATTTTGCCGTTACATCTTTGCGGAAAGCTGAGATCGTCGTTCGGGCAACAATTTCCCCGCCGATTGCTCCCTGAATCGCGATTCTGAACATCTGGCGGGGGATTTCATCCTTGAGGCGTTCGCAGGCCAGAAGTCCCCTGGCGCGGGCGCGATCCCGGTGAACGATCTGCGACAGCGCGTCCACTTTCTCTCCGTTAACCAGTATATCCAGCAGCGCGAGGCTGCTTTCCCGGTAATCNNGTCATAGTCGAAGGAGCCATAACCCTGGGTGACGGACTTGAACCGGTCATAAAAGTCGTAGATGACCTCGGCCAGGGGCATTTCATAGATGAGCTCAGTCCGGCCGGGACCCGTGTAATTGAGGGTTGAATTTACACCCCGTTTTTCCATGCAGAGCTTCATTACCACTCCGAGGTATCGTTCAGGCATCATCATGATGGCGCGGATATATGGTTCTTCAGATTTGACAATGGAAGACGGATCGGGATAATGCGCCGGATTGTCAACATCCGCCACGGATCCATCTTTCAAGGTAAACCGATACCGGACACTGGGGACGGACAGAATGATGGAAAGGTCGTATTCGCGTTCCAAACGTTCCTGGACCACTTCCAGGTGCAGAAGGCCGAGAAAGCCGCACCTGAATCCCTGGCCGAGGGCCACAGATGAATCCTTTTGATAGACAAATGAGGCATCGTTAAGCGTGTATTTTTCAAGGGAAACAGCCAGTTCCTCATAGTCATCCGAGGCAATCGGGTAAATGGAGGCGAAGACGACAGGCTTGATCTCTTTGAAGCCGGGCAGGGGTTTTTCACAGGGCAGGTTATTCAGTGTGATCGTATCCCCCGTGCGGACATCCGAGACCGTCTTCACACCGGCAATAATATAACCTACCTCACCTGCGGAGAGTTTGTCGCGCTTCTGGCGGGCGAGGAGAAAATGTCCGACCTCTTCAACCTTGTAGGTGGCATTGTTGAACATGAAACGAATGATGTCGCCGTTTTTAACCGAGCCGTCAAAGACTCGGCAGTGGATGACTGTGCCGCGAAAAGGATCGTACTGGGCGTCAAAAATGAGGGCGGCAAGGGGCGCTTGCGCGTCACCCTTCGGGGGAGGAATCCTCTCCACAATGGCTTCGAGAATCTCTTCAATACCCGTGCCTTCTTTCGCAGAACATTGCAGATGGCTGTCGGGGTCTAATCCCAGTTCCGATTCGATCTGCTCAATGACCCGTTTGACATCTGCGGAAGGAAGGTCGATCTTGTTGATGATGGGGATGATTTTCAGGTCGTGCTCCATGGCAAGATAGAGGTTGGCTAAAGTCTGGGCCTGCACACCCTGGGCGGCATCGATCAGGAGAAGGACGCCCTCACACGAGGCTAAGGCGCGGGAGACTTCGTAAGAGAAATCCACGTGGCCCGGCGTGTCGATAAGATTGAGGCTGTATGACGTGCCGTCTTCGGCCTGATAGGGGAGGGAAATTGCCTGGCTCTTGATCGTGATCCCCCGCTCACGTTCAATATCCATAGTATCCAATATCTGGTTTTTGAAAGTTCGCTCATTGCTCACACCGGTGTACTGGATGAGCCGGTCGGCAAGGGTTGACTTCCCGTGGTCAATATGGGCGATAATGCTGAAGTTACGTATATTTTCCATATTTTACAGTTAAAAAAGCCTTCCTGCATTACTATCTCAGGAAGGCTTTTTAGCTCATTTCGTGACGGCTGTTAATTATATTAATTTGGTAAAAACTTCCTTTTAGGTGTGGGAAGTATAGGACGAAGTGTGCGTGTATGTCAAGAATATTCAACTTCATGGAAGAAAATCAGACCGCCGCATGAGTGAATAAACGTTTCGTTTGTAAAGGGGGAATCCCACATTATATATAAGGCCGTAATATCTCATGCGGGGAAAAGGAAATAAGAACGCCGGTTGAAAGCAGTCCTTTAATATGGTATTGATATATAGATAGTAAAATCTTGATCTTAAAATAAAAAAAACCATGACCAACGCCAGAGGGTACGCCGACAGAATAATCGAACTGGAGAGAAAGAGGGACTACCATGGGGCGTACGACGTGCTGAAGGAGGCCCTGACTATCTATCCGACCCAGCCCTTTCTTTTAAGGACGGAGGTCTACCTGCTTCTAAGGCTCAACAAGACAAAAGAGGCGCGGACCAAGGCGGAAGGCCGGGTGGAGATGTTGAAGAACGACCCCTTTTTCCTGAAGACCTACCTCAGTGTGCTCCGGCAGGAAAAAGCCCATGAAGACATGGAACGGCTGCTCACCGCGATCCTCTCGTGGGGTGTGGGCGATGAAGATTTTCTGGTTTTTCTGGTCAAAACAGCCTCAAAGTGTGTTGGCAGGGAAAAGGGAGAGGAAGTCCTCCGGCAGGCGCTTGCGCGGTTTCCCGAAAGCGAATCCCTGAAGAAGATAGCGGCGGATGGGGAAACGGCAGGGGACGGCGCGAGCAGGTTTACCCTTTACCGGCAGAAATTCGCCGGCAAGAAGACGGCGGAGGCCGTTGCCGAGATCGAGGCCATCATGGTGATGCCGGGTTACACAGGGGATTACGATCTCCATCTCTATCTTGCCGACCTGTATAAAAAAATGGAAAGATACGATCAGGCCGTGGAGATCTATAAGAGGCTACTGGCCCTCCGGGACCATGAATTCACCCGCAAGATGCTGGGCTACACCTATTATAAGATGGGAGACAAAGAGCAGGCTGCCGCTTACCTGAAAAGCGTTTTTATCAAGCGGCCAGACGATCATTTTCTGGCTCGTACACTTTTCAAGATCTTCGAGGAAAAGGCGGACTATACGGGTTTGGAACAGCTGGTGACCGAGGCGCTTGCCATAAGACCGGAGGCGAAACACCTTTACGGATTACTGAAAAAGGGGCAACGATGGCAGAAAGACTGCGCGACATCATAGGCATCCCGGAGATCAAACCGGTCATTGAACTTGACGACGCGGACACGATTCCCGATGACATTACGTCTTCCTTTGTCCTGACGCGGGAAGTGGCAGAAGGACTCCGGGTCATCCTCACCCGGGTCAATGCGCAAAAAGGGTGCGGCGTCTTTCTCAAGGGCAACTACGGGAGCGGCAAGTCCCACTTTCTCTCCTATCTCTTCCTTCTGCTGAAGGAGGGAAGAACACCCCTCCTTGCCGACTTTCC
>JAFNGM010000125.1:0-6679 GCA_017885225.1 Syntrophaceae bacterium
GGCAAGGGGATTGAATATCTGAGTTTCCGCTGCAGAGGAAAAACAGGGCAACAATACAGTCAACATACCGACCACACAACAGGTTAGCTTAGCCTTCACAAAAAACCTCCCTCTCTTTATTCACTGTTTCAATGATGCACACATGACTATAGATTTGCCTGCACTCCTCTGCTGCCCCATAATAATGAAGCATCACAATTGAAGCTCTCCACAGTAAACTGCNNAATGCGCTCGCTACCGGATTCACTTGACCGTGACGACCGGACAGGGGGCTTCGAGAATCACATACTGGGCATTGGAGCCGAAGACGAATTTCCCAACTTTTGATTTTTTTTCAATGCCCACGATGATTTCATCGATCTTGTGTTCTTTTGCAAATTGCACAAGGTCTTCTCCGGGCGAAAGCCCCCGAATCAACAGGTGCACCTCGCAGGGCACTTTCTCATTATCAAAAAAAGTTTTGATACCTTCGAGATCGCGCTCTGCTTTTCCGATGTCCTCCAACTGCCTCTCTGTACCTTTTACCATGGAGGTCAGTATGTACACTTTTGCGCCAAAGGCCCTGGCGTGCTTTTTTGCCACATCCAGAGCATTCTTGGCCGCACCGGATCCATCATACCCTACCGCTATCTTCATGCTGATCTCCTTTCCCCAAAGGTTTCTTCCGGTACATAGTAAGACGAGAAAAATTGATATCCGATGAGTTAATTTGGTAGCATATTCAAACGTTTTATGCAATTATTTCATCAAAATATTTTTTGAGGATCTTTTCCCATTTAGTTGTAAAAAAGGATTCGAGGGTTCAAGGATTCAAGGGTTTGTTATCTGATGATTTTATCGATAAATATTCAGACATCATTGATTTGACTTCTGCCAAATCTTTAAATCCTTGCAGCTTCTTGGCATTTCACTCGCATCCTCGAACCCTCTAACCCTTGGAGTGCAAAAGATTAAACTTAAGTCTTCGCCTTAAGGCGATGGTTTTCTCCTAACCCTTGAGTGGGACAACAAATACAATCCCGGGTTGCTTTATCAAACACCTTTTGGTATTTTACCGCACACCCACCTCATTGTCATTTCGACGGGAGCCGGTTCCTGCACGTGTGCGTGGGGAGGAGAAAGTGAAAAGGGAAAAAGGATACACAGAAAATGGCAGACAGAATTGAAATAGGATTCAAGGAAGACATCAGAGATGCCCACGGCGAAAAAATAAAGAAAAGAATCGTAGAACATTTGCACATCACTGTTGCTTCCGTGAAGACCATCGAAGTTCATACCATTGAGGGAAATTTAACGGCAGAGGAACTGGCAATGGCCGCTGCCGGCCCCCTTTCTGACCCGATCATACAGGGTTTTTCAATCAACAGCGGTCTCGCTGACCGTTTTGACTGGCTGATAGAAGTGGGGTACAGGCCCGGCGTTACCGATAACGTGGGGAAAACCGCGAAAGAGGCTATAGAATTGCTTTTGGAAAATCCGTCAGACCGGCTTTGGGGAGTCTACACCTCAAGGCAGTATGTGATTGAGGGGCCGATCAGCAGGGAAGATGCGGAAAGAATTGCGTCGAGTCTGCTTGCCAATGACCTTATCGAACGCTCCACAATAGTAGACGGAAAATCCTGGGACAAACAGAAAGGGATGTCCCCCCATGTGCCGCGTGTGATCGGGGAAGACCACCTGGTGGTCGAAGAAATCGATCTTGATGTCAGCGACAATATATTACTGAACATCAGCAGCGAGCGTGTGCTCGCCCTGAATTTGGATGAAATGAAGGCCCTCCGGAATTATCTGAGAAATGAAACAATTCTGGAGGAAAGAAAGAAAATGGGCCTCGGTGAAAAAATGACCGATGCCGAGCTGGAATGTCTGGCCCAGACATGGTCAGAACACTGCAAACACAAGATATTCAACGCCCTTATCACATATGAGGATGAGCGGGGTCTGCGAAGGGATGTCGATTCCCTTTTCGACAGCTATATCAGAAGGTCCACAGAGGAGATCAGAAAAAGTCTGGGGATACACGATTGGTGCCTTTCCGTGTTTGTCGATAATGCCGGAGTCGTAAAATTCAATGACGACTACAACCTGGTGTTCAAAGTAGAAACGCATAATTCACCCTCAGCCCTCGATCCCTACGGAGGCGCTCTTACAGGAATCGTCGGGGTGAACAGGGACCCCTTCGGCACCGGGAGGGGTGCCAGGCTCATCTTTAATACGGACATCTTCTGTTTTGCACCACCCACGTATGACAAACCACTCCCGAAGAGGATTCTCCATCCGAGACGCATTTACGAAGGGGTTCGGGAGGGCGTTGAGCACGGCGGGAACAAAAGCGGCATTCCCACGATCACCGGGTGCATCGTCTTTGATGAGCGATTCTTAGGGAAGCCCCTGGTCTACTGCGGAACGGGAGGGATCATGCCTTCTGTTGTCAACGGCGTTCCTGCGCATACAAAAGAGATTTTCCCCGGCGATGCGGTCATCATGGCGGGAGGCAGAATCGGAAAAGACGGGATTCATGGCGCCACGTTCTCTTCCGAAGAACTCCATGAGGGTTCCCCTGTGACGGCGGTCCAGATCGGCGATCCCATCACCCAGAAAAAGATGACTGATTTCCTCTTGATTGCGAGAGACCGCGGGCTCTACCGATGCATTACCGATAACGGTGCGGGCGGTCTGTCTTCCTCGGTCGGTGAGACCGCGAGGCTCTCCGGCGGTTGTGAAATAGACCTCAAAAAGGCGCCCTTAAAGTATCCCGGCTTGAACCCCTGGGAGATTCTCATCTCCGAATCGCAGGAGAGGATGACCCTGGCAGTCCCCCCGGGAAAGGTAGATAAATTCCTTGAGCTTGCCCGGATGATGGGCGTGGAGGCAACTGTTATCGGCAGATATACTGATTCAGGAATGTTTCATATCCTGTATGGAGAGAAAACAGTTGCCTATCTGAAGATGGACTTCCTCCACAGCGGGGTTCCCCAGATGCGCCTTTCTGCAAAGTGGTCGCCCCCTGTGCATCCGGAGCCGGATTTTCCCGAACCAGCAGACATGGGACAAGCATTGAAGGATATGCTTTCCCGGCTGAATATTTGCAGCAAGGAATCGGTTGTCAGGCAGTATGACCACGAAGTCCAGGGGGGGAGCGTGATAAAACCGCTTGTAGGCACCTCCAACGACGGTCCCAGCGACGCCGCAGTGATCCGGCCCGTCCTCGATTCCTTCGAAGGTGTGGTGGTGGCACACGGCATTTGTCCCCGTTACGGCGACATCGATACGTACCACATGGCTGCGTGCGCAATCGATGAGGCAATCAGGAATGCGATCGCCGTTGGTGGAAGCCTCACGCACATGGCCGGGCTTGATAACTTCTGCTGGTGCGATCCGGTCCAGTCTGAAAAGACGCCTGACGGCGCGTATAAACTGGCGCAGCTTGTCAGGGCGAATGAGGCGCTCTATGATTACACCAGTTCCTATGGAGTTCCCTGCATTTCGGGAAAAGACAGCATGAAGAATGACTACCATATCGGGAACGTAAAAATATCTATTCCCCCAACGCTTCTGTTTTCTACCATGGGAAAAATAGAAGATGTGCGGAAAACTATCACCATGGACGCGAAAAACCCGGGTGATCTGGTCTATGTCATGGGTGAGACATATCCAGAACTTGGCGGTTCCGAGTGGTACGCCATGCATGGCTACATCGGTAATCAGGTACCTAAGGTCAACGCGGAGAAAGCAAAAAAAATGTACACTGCCTTGCACATGGCTATCCAGGAAGGACTGGTGGCTTCCTGTCATGATTGCTCCGATGGAGGCCTGGGCGTTGCCCTCGCAGAGACAGCCTTCGCCGGCGGTCTGGGCATGGCGATCAATTGTGCGCATGTCCCCTCTTCCGGAATCGACCGTGATGACACACTGCTCTTTTCAGAGTCTCAGAGCAGGTTTGTTGTGACAATTCCACCCCCGGCAAAAGAAATGTTTGAGGCTCTTATGGAGGGAGCTGCCTTCAGTCACGTTGGAACGGTGCTCTCGGAAGGTCTATTAAAAATTGACGGAATTAGAGGCACCAGGATCGTTGAGGAGGATATTGGCGCATTAAAAGCGGCGTGGCAAAAGCCGCTGGACTTTTGAAAAAGATATTTTGTCAACACATTAATTGTACGTCAACGAGGAATCCATATGCCGAAAAGGGTTAAGTCGATCGTCATTACAGGAAACGGAACGAACTGCGAAATGGAAATGGCCCACGCGTGCAGGCTTGCGGGTTCCGATGAAGTGGATATTGTCCATATCAGCATGCTGCTCTACGGCGAAAAAAGCCTCGATGATTATCATTTCCTCAATCTTCCCGGGGGATTCCTCGACGGTGACGACCTGGGATCGGCAAAGGCAGGGGCGAACCGCATCCTTCACGCAAAGGTGAAAGGAAAATCGGAAATCCTGTACGACCAGTTCACCAGATTTATCGCGCAGGGCAAGCTTATCCTTGGCGTATGCAACGGCTTCCAACTATTGGTCAAGCTGGGGATGCTCCCCGGCTTTGACGGTGATTACCGGACGCAGACGGTAACACTGACCTTCAACGATTCAGGCCGTTTTGAAGATCGATGGGTGTATCTTTGGATCAACCATGATTCTCCATGCATCTTCACAAGAGATATAGGGGAGCTGTATCTCCCCGTACGGCATGGAGAGGGAAAATTTATCACGAAAGATGAGGACATTCTCGAGAGGCTGCACGATTCCCGCCAGGTCCCTGTTCACTACAGTCATCACGATTATGTGGATATCGCCATGGATTATCCTGCCAACCCCAACGGCTCCATAGACGGGATCGCCGGCATCTGCAACAGCACAGGGAGGATCTTCGGCCTCATGCCACATCCGGAAGCCTATCTCCACTGCACCAATCACCCCCGTTGGACCCGGGAGAAACTTCCCGAAGAAGGAATGGGACTTGACATCTTCAGGAACGCAGTGGATTTTGTCAGAAGAGAAAATATTTAATCCATACCCTCAGCCTCATCGTTTTTTTTCTATGGTAAGAGGTTATTTTTTCTTCTTCGTCTATCGCAGTTTACTTACGGTGATGAATAACATACATCAACTTTTCTGTTGACAAACGGCATAATACATCGTAAAAAAAATCATAACTCTATGGTTAAAGGATACACGAAACTCTTAATGAAACGAAACGCACCCCCAGCCCTGAACATTATTGCCATCGAGGGCATAATTAGGTTCCCGACATAGGAGACCTGATACTGGTGTAGTGTTTCAATAAAAATTAAGATCACGCAGAATCCGTTATCAGGTTACCCTGGCAGCGGATTTTTTTATGAAAGAAGGAGGGATTTATGGATTCAGGGGATGTTCTGGTTTACGATACCACATTAAGAGACGGGACCCAAGGAGAGCAGGTCAATTTTTCGGCGGAAGAAAAACTCCGCATTGCCCTGCGTCTCGATGAAATGGGTTTCCATTACATTGAAGGCGGATGGCCGGGATCAAATCCGAAAGACGCCCGTTTTTTTGAACTAGCCAAGGAGGTGCCTTTCAGGCATACCCGTCTCACTGCGTTCGGCAGTACGAGAAAGCCGCACACAGAAGCGGCATCATGTCCTCACATCGCGGCCTTGCTGCAAGCGGAAACGCCGTCGGTGGCCATTTTCGGAAAGACCTGGGATCTTCATGTTTCCGAGATTCTCAATGTGTCCCTTGAAGAAAATCTGGATATGATCCGCGATTCTGTTGCATATCTGAAGCATAAAGGAAAAGAGGTGATCTTCGATGCGGAGCATTTTTTTGACGGCTATAAAAATAATCCTGCCTATGCGCGCCGGGTATGTGAAACCGCCCTTTTTGCCGGAGCGGATATGATTGTCCTGTGCGATACGAATGGCGGGACAATGACTCATGATCTCACCGCAATAATACGTGAGGTTATTTCTTACATCCCTCCGCATCTCCTCGGCATCCACGCCCATAATGATTGCGGACTCGCCGTCGCCAACTCCCTGGCCGCTGTCCATAACGGCGTCAAAATGGTGCATGGAACGATTAACGGGTATGGAGAACGATGCGGGAATGCCGACCTTGTCTCTATAATCGGTAATCTCCACCTGAAAATGCACAGGAAATGCCTCCCCGAGGCGTCCATTCGTGAATTGACGCATCTTTCAAACTATGTGAGTGATATCGCCAATATTCCACCTCTCAATTCCAGGCCATTCGTAGGCCGGAGCGCCTTCACTCATAAGGGTGGTGTGCATGTGGACGCCGTGTTAAAAAATCCGATGGCATATGAGCACATTAATCCGGAACTCGTGGGGAATCATGAACGGGTGCTGGTGTCGGACCTCTCGGGAAAAAGCACTATTGCGTTCAAGGCAAGGGAACTGGGCATAGACCTGGGTAATGAAATGTCCGTGAATAAAAAAATTGTACAAAAGATAAAGATAATGGAGGACCAGGGTTACCACTTCGACTCCGCCGAGGGTTCCCTTTCCGTGTTGATGAAAAAGATAAAAGGCGAGTTTAAAGAACCCTTTGTTCTGGAAAGCTTTCAGGTCTTTAATGCGAAGACAGGAGATAACCCGCCCATTACTCAGGCCTCGATTAAAATATCCGTTGGAGGCGAAGAGGAATTGACTGCCGCCGAGGGGAATGGCCCTGTCAATGC
>JAFNGM010000125.1:6705-15569 GCA_017885225.1 Syntrophaceae bacterium
AAGATATCTGGAGTACTATAGGGGTATCGACAAATATCATTGAAGCCAGCTGGCAGGCCCTCGTCGACAGTATCCAATACAAACTGAGCAAAGACGAGGAGTATGCAAAAAGCAAGGCATGAAAAGAATACAATAAGTTCGTTGATAATGTTGTTTATTTCTGATATATTACGATATTAAAGGTTAACGAATTTATATGTATTTCTCCATCAACAGCCAGAATCCCCAGATGCGTTTGATAAGGAAGGCCATTGAGATCCTCCAGGACGGGGGAATCATCATATACCCCACCGATACTGTCTATGGTATGGGGTGTGAACTTTATAATAAAAGGGGCATTGAAAAGATTTATGAGATTAAGAGGAGAAGCAAAAAACAGCCTTTAAGCTTTGTGTGCGCAGATTTAAAGGACATAAGCCGCTACGCCAGAGTATCGGATTATGCATACAAGACCATGAAGCGTCTCCTTCCGGGACCATACACATTCATTCTCGAAGCGTCGAGACTCGTTCCCAAGATAATTCTCCCCAAAAGACACACTACCGGCATCAGAGTGCCAGACAACCAAATATGTCTTTCTCTCGTGGGCGAATTGGGACACCCCATCATAAGTACGAGTGTCACTGTTGAAGACGGCGAGGTGTTGAGTAATCCCCTGGAAATAAGGGAGAGATTCGAACATCGTGTAGATCTTATTATTGATGGAGGGATCCTGGTATCCGAGCCCTCCAGCGTGATCAGTCTTGTTGATGATAGTATCGAAATTGTCAGGGTCGGGAAAGGCGATGTTTCCACCCTCATATAACAAACAAGGACATGTATGAAGAAAATAATGCTCATCAATGCTGTTCACCAGGAACAGACGCGAATGGCTATTGTGGAGAGCGGTAAGCTCATTGAATACAATATCCAGATGACCGTCAAAGATCCCATAACGGGCAATATTTACAAGGGCGTTGTGATGAAGGTTGAACGCGGTCTCCAGGCAGCCTTTGTAAATTATGGAGGAAAGAGGGACGGTTTTCTTCCTCTCCACGATGTAAGCCCTGAATATTTCACAGAGCAGGGCGGAAAAGGAAGCGGCCAGCCGGGCCAGAAATCTTTTCTGAAAGCAGGCCAGGAGTTATTGGTCCAGGTAATAAGGGAAGAAAGTGAACGCAAGGGGGCTCTCCTCACCACGTATGTATCTATGCCGGGACGCTATTTAGTATTACTCCCGAACAAGGAGAGCAGCGGCATATCCCGAAAAATAGACGATGAAGAGGATCGCAAGCGGCTGAAAAATTTAATGGAGCAAATCAAGATCGACGAAGGGATTGGCTTCATCATCCGCACCGCGGGCATGAACAGGACGAAACAGGAGCTTTTCCGGGATTATCATCTTTTGTCAAGACTCTGGAAGGAAATTCAGAAGAGAGCAGACAGCACCACCTCTTCGCCCGCGCTCATTCACCAGGAGAGTAATGTTGGCGTGTGCTCTCTCCGTGACTATTACACCTCAGAAATCGAAGAGATTCTCGTTGATGACGTCGAGACGTACAGAAACATGAGGGAATACTCTAAAGCCGTTGTACCGAGAATTCTAAAATTGATCAAACTCTATAAGGAAAAAACTCCCCTCTTTGATAAGTATCGGCTTGAAGATCAGATTCGCGTGATTTACCAGGATCGGGTGGAATTAAAATCCGGCGGATATATAATCATAAATCCTACAGAAGCAATGACGACTATCGATGTGAATTCGGGCCGGGCTTCGAATAAAAGAAACGTGGAAGAAACAGCCTTCAGGACGAACATGGAAGCGTCGGAGGAAATCGCAAGGCAGCTTCGGTTACGAGACCTCGGCGGACTAATCGTTATTGACTTTATTGACATGCGTGATCGAAAACACGAGGCCGAGGTGGAGAAAGCCTTCAAAAAGGCCCTCCATGTCGACCGTTCAAGAATACAGATGTCACGAATATCCAAATTCGGAATTCTCGAGCTCTCCCGGCAGAAAAAACAGTCAACCATCCAGGAGATAAGCTATACGGTATGTCCTTACTGTAAAGGCCGCGGTGCGAGACCTTCTCTGGAATACACAGCACTGGGCGCCTTCAGGAAAATCGAATCCCAGGCTGTCAGGGGAGATTGCGCTGCGCTGAAAGTGAAGCTTCCCTATGAAATTGCCGACTATCTTCTGAATAAAAAGAGAATCGAAATCGGTAAGCTGGAAAGTGCCCATGGCGTATCCATCAATATTACGGGAAGTCCTGATGCACAATGGGATGAGCTCAAAATAGAGTCCGTCGGCAAGGTGATGGTTGAGGACGCTGTTTCTGAGGATGAGCACCGCCCGGCAGCAATAGAGATTAAACATGAAGAAGAAAGTACCGAAGCTCCGGAGGATTCATTGATCCAGGATGAAGTCAGGGAACAGGGGCAAATAATAGAGGAACATGTGGAAACAGCGCCGCCACCTGTAAAAAAGAAGCCGCGGCGGAGACCACGGTACAGAAAAAAGAAAACAGATGAAAAACCCGCGGAAACGGAAAGCTCCTCTATACTTGATACAAGCGCTCACACCGCCGGATATCGCATCATAGAGAAACCTCGTGACAGTGTTGCCCTTGCTCCAGCGGCACCCAGTGAAACAAAAGAGGATGGACATGACCTCTTAAACAGGCTCCGGAGTGTGCTTGAACAAATAGAGGAATAGGATTATTTTTTCTTTCCCAATTCCTTTGCCCGTAAGGTAGCCGCTTCGACCGCAGCCATCAGGGTGGCCGTCATTCTTCCTTCTTCCAGAGCCTTCAAACCGGCAATGGTCGTTCCTCCGGGAGAAGTGACCATGTCTCTCAGCTCTGCAGGATGTTTGTCTCCCCTTAAGCAGAGTTTCGCCGCACCCAGGAGGGTCTGCGCCGCGAGCTTCAGGGCAACATCCCTGCTGAGCCCCATGTTGACACCCGCACTGGCAAAGGCATCAATGATGACAAATCCATACGCGGGTCCGCTCCCGCTCAAACCCGTTATCGCGTCCATGAGATCCTCTTTCACGGAGACAGCAATTCCCACGGCCTCGAATATATGAAGGGCCAAGGCCATGTCCTCCCCCGTTGCATTTGCACCACCGGTTATGGCCGTTGCCCCTTCTCCAATCATGGCAGGTGTATTCGGCATTACTCTGACGACACGAGCACCCTTCTTGAGATATTCTTCAATATACTGTGTGGAGATGCCCGCGGCGATGGAGATGATGAGTTTCTTCGTATCCACAACCCCGGCTACTTCCTGCAGGACTTCTGCCATGTTCTGAGGCTTTACCGCCAGGATTACGATATCGGCGCTTTTCACAGTTTTTTTGTTATCATCACTTGTAGTGATTCCGCATGTCCTTTTGAGATCTTCCCGCCGCTCCTTTATGACATCAGACACGGTCACATTCTCCGCGGGTACCAGATTCCGGGACAGAATGCCGCTGATGAGGGCGCTCCCCATCTTGCCGCCGCCGATAACACCTATCTTCTTATTCTTCAGCATTTCGTTTATTTCCCCCCCCACTATTACTTTTTAAAATGCTTCTGTAATTCGGACATCCACTGGGAAATCGAGTTTGCCACCGCCTGATCCCAGGCCTGACCTAAAGCTGAGTTGGTAACAAAAATGTTTACGAAAGGATTGATAATTGCTACCGCTTCCCCTCCCGCTCTCTGCCAGGTGCTGCTCCCGTCCGTAGAAACGGCCAATACTTTCTCCTTTCGGGCATCGAGCAAATCATAATCAATATAGATGTTCATAGTCACAGGCGAGAAAGCCGTACTTCCCCATTCGATTTTATAATTCTTGTAGCGCGCGAGAATGTAATAGTCAAATGGGTCGCCATTGCGAGGAAGTTCGTTCACGAAATCGGCTCTTTCAAATATAGTCTTCATCGCTGTTGTAAGGTTGGAACTGATAGATTTGCCTGCTTCAATTTTGAATGTATCGGCCAATGCACCAGGCTTCTCCAGAATGATGGCCTCCGTCTGTTCTTTGCTCATTACCACTAACATTTTTTGGTTAATCTTTCCTTCTTGAGGATTCTTGAACGGCAGATTAGTAGAAACCTGAATGTTCCTGGTACAGCCAGCAAGCATTATGAAACTGCAAAATATGATCAATACTATTTTGTATGTAACATTGCGTTTCATGGGTTCCACCTTAATAGATTTACAATAAGAATATGCCATTCCCCGGCGGCATGAGCCTTCCGCGCATTCTACAAAACTCAAGGCTCAACTGAATTCCACCAATGCCATCACAGTGTACGAATTTTTTCAATATTATCAATCTTTATTTGCACACTATGCGGAATATGTGATAGGCACAAGGTGCACTTTATAGATATTATACGAAGTTTTTATTCATTTCTTTTCATTCGAGACAGGTGGGACACCCGTCATATCGCGTCTCGCCGGACATCTTTACTGTGTGAAAGTGACTAGGTATCGGTGATAGTCTTCAAAGAGATACACAGCGTAACTCTCGCCTCCTGGGTAAACAGCGGGAAATTTGCCGAAGGAAAAAGGAGTCTCGTTTTTATTCACGGGTCGGGAGGAGACCATAGGACCTGGATTAAGCAGTATACAAAATTTCAGGATACGTTCAATGTCACAGTCATTGATTTACCCGGACACGGCCAGTCTGGGGGGAACGGTGAACAGGAAGTCTCATCGTATGTTGAATGGGTAAGGCAATTTCTTGATGCGCGCACGGTGAAAAACCCTGTGCTCATCGGCCATTCCCTCGGTGCAGCCATAAGCCTGTTATTCGCGATACATCACGGAGAGCTCCTTTCCGGTATTGTTGCCGTAGGCGGGGGAGCGAGAATGCCCGTCAATGAGATGATCCTCAAAGGCCTCAAAACGGACCCCGATGCTGTTATTGCCCTGGCTGCCAAATTCTCCGTTTCTAAAGAAAACAGGGAACGCCTGTCGCGCACTGTCATTGAAGGTCTGTCACGTGCCAATCCCGACGTGTTGTACGGTGATTTTTTCGCCTGTGACAGACTTGACATAAGGGACGGAATCTCGAGGATCAACATACCGACACTCATCATATGCGGCAAGAACGATAAAATGATGCCGCCTGAATTTTCGCAATTTCTGCAGGATACTATTCCCAGCGCGCAATTATCATTGATTGAAAATGCGGGACACATGGTAATGCTCGAAAATCCCGAATTATTCAACAGGTCACTCAGGGAATTTCTTGAATCTTTACCGCTCGTGTGATCAGTGAGGCATACAGTAACTTTATGAAGAATTTAAAATGCCTGCTGGGGCCAATGAGGCTTCCCTTCTTAATCTTAACCCCTGCGTGCGTCCTGTTGGGACTGGGCACTGCTGTATGGACAGCCGGAACAGTGAGTATCCCCCTCGTCGTGCTCGCATTTGTTGGAGCCTTGTGCGCTCATATCAGCGTGAACGCTTTTAATGAATATTTCGACTTTGAAAGCGGATTGGATCTAACGACAAAGCGGACTCCCTTCAGCGGCGGCAGTGGAACCCTGCCAGGAAATCCCGCTGTGGCACATCTTGCGTTGCGCATAGCGTGGATTACATTTGCTATTACCGGCCTCATTGGCGTGTATTTTCTTTATATCAGGGGATTATATCTTCTCCCCTTAGGCCTCCTGGGCCTACTTATCATATTTGCCTACACTCCCTGGCTAACACATAATGCACTATTATGCCTGATTGCCCCCGGATTAGGTTTTGGACCTCTTATGGTTATGGGGACAGATTTTGTACTGACTGGTGCATACTCGCAGACTGCGTTCATCGCGTCTTTGGTTCCATTTTTTCTGGTCAATAATCTTCTGCTGCTCAACCAATTTCCCGATGTGGAAGCAGACCGAAAGATCGGGAGAAAAAATTTCCCCATAATTGTTGGCACGCGCATCAGTGCTTTTGTATATGGAGCCTTCCTTTTATTTACCTATCTGTCTGTCATCGCAGGTGTTCTCTTGAATTATTTACCCAGCTTCAGTTTGTTAGGGCTCCTCACCATAATTATTGCCATACCCGCCTTTGTCGGCGCAGTCCTTTACGCAGAGAATGCAAGCAAGCTCATTCCTTACATGGGCCTGAACGTGGTGATAAACATCGTGACTCCGGTGCTGGTTGCTGTCGGGTTGTTTATTGGGTAATTCTGTAATGGAAATCGGCCGGTGCACCGCAGGTAATTCTCACTATTGCAATCGATTCATTCCATTGCCATTGAAGCTCTCCGCAGTAAACTGCGGAGAATCTTCGATCCATAAGGAATAATACTATTACCCATTCGCTCGCTTACCCCGCAGCACGTTACGGGGAATGCGCTCGCTGCCGGATTCAAGAGGTAGAGGATAAAAATGAGCAGATGGTGTAATAGAGATCATCTGCCGATATTCTTGCAAAGTTGCCCATTTCATGATTAAGTGAGGCGGTTCTCAAGGGAGGGGAAAACATGTTTGTACTGGGAAATTTTATTGTCGCAGTGGCAAAAATTATTGATATCGCGCTTTCGATTTACATGTGGATCATAATCGCCAGGGCCGTTATTTCCTGGGTGAACCCCGATCCCTATAATCAGATCGTTCAGTTTCTCTACCGGATCACGGAGCCGGTCATGGAGCCCGTAAGAAGGTGGCTCCCCATGAGAGGCATGGGCATTGATTTATCGCCCCTTGTGATCATTCTGGTTATTTTTTTCCTCCAGAGTTTTCTCGTCAAGAGCATGATAGAGCTCGCTGCATACCTTAGGTGAAAAAAGTGTTTTTTATAAAAGAAACGGCAAATGGCGTCATTTTCCATATCCATGTAGTGCCGAAATCATCAAAAAACGAATATGCCGGAATCCAGGGAGATGCCATGAAGCTTAAGATAACCGCTCCGCCGGTGGAAGGACAAGCGAATGACGCATGCATAAGGTTTCTGTCTGACCTTCTGGGAGTAAAGAAAAATCAGGTAACCATTGTCAGCGGCCATACATCGAGGAAAAAAACCGTTGCGATAGAAGGAAGAGGGAAGAAGGATATAGAAGCAGTTATTTCCATCCCCCCATCTCTCCCATTCGTAAAGGAGGATTGAGGTCGTTTGTATCATGGAAGAAGAAAATACGACAAGAGGCACGGAAAATTCAAAGGTCGCCAAGGCAGCAGGTGTGGTCGGCCTTGCGACAATGCTCTCCCGCATATTCGGTTTCCTGAGGGATATGGTAGTCGCCGCATTTTTTGGCGCGGGACTCACGACGGATGCGTTCTTCGTGGCTTTCAGAATACCCAACATGCTGAGGCGTCTTCTCGGTGAGGGATCTCTCACCGTTTCCTTCGTCCCCGTCTTTACAGAATACCTGAACAAAAAGTCAAAAGAAGCCTCCCTGGAACTCGCCAACATCACCTTTACCGCCCTTTCCATAATTCTGGTTATTGTGTCACTGGCAGGTGTTCTCCTTTCGCCTCTCATTGTGATGATAATGGCGCCCGGTTTTGTGAAGATACCGGCCCAGTATGACCTCGCGGTGTTCCTGACCCGTTTTATGTTCCCTTATATTTTCTTCCTCGCTCTCGTTGCGTTGTGCATGGGCATCCTAAACTCGCTGCGCCATTTTGCCGCCCCTGCCCTCTCGCCTGTGATCCTTAATATCTGTATGATCCTCGCCGCATTGCTCCTCAAAGATTTCTTTGAGGAACCCATTATTGCCCTTGCCATAGGAGTTATGATTGGGGGCGTGCTACAACTTGCCATGCAGTGGCCCTTTCTCCTGAAATTAGGCGTAAAACTGAAACCAAATTTTAACTTTAAGCATCCGGGCCTCAAACAAATCGGACTTCTCATGTTTCCCGCGGCTTTTGGCGCAGCGATCTATCAGATAAACATCTTCGTGAGTACTATTTTAGCCTCACTCCTTCCTACAGGCAGCGTATCCTACCTCTATTATGCGGATAGAATTGTAGAGCTTCCCCTGGGTGTGTTTGCCATTGCCGTGGGAACAGCGGCTCTTCCGAGCTTTTCTGAACAAGTGGCGAAGGGAGATTTTCATGAATTAAAGAAAACGCTCTCCTTCTCGCTGCGGTTGATCCTTTTCGTTACCATACCCGCAACGGTTGCGTTAATTGCACTGCGCGTTCCCATAATCTCCGTCCTGTTCCAGCGAGGTGCGTTTGATATTCAATCAACCCTGCTCACTGCCCAGGCGCTTTTTTATTATGCCTTAGGCCTTTGGGCCTTTTCTGCTGTCCGGATTATTGTATCTGCACTGTATTCCCTGCAGGATGCGAAATCCCCCATGAAGGCAGCGATTGTCGCGCTCATTGTCAATGTTGTGTGCAGCGTTATTCTCATGTTCCCTTTGAAGCATGGAGGGCTCGCATTCGCCACATCTATCGCCACGGCTGTAAACGTCATTATGCTCTCCGTCATTCTCAAAAAGAAAATTGGTTCTTTCTTGAATCAGGAATTTTATCATTCTGTATTTAAGATATGCCTGGCCTCCCTGGCGATGTGGGGTGCCATCCTCTTAATCGGAATAGTGTTCCCCTGGAAAGTTGAAGGAGCATTACAAGAAAGGCTTTTATACCTCACCCTGTGTGTATCCGGAGGGATGACCACATTTTTTGTTGCCGCATCTGTAATCAGGTGTTCAGAAATGACAATGATAATCGATATGGCAAAAAGAAAAATGAAGGGCATCAACATTCAATAAATACAAGTAGCTCAGAACGGTTAGAGGATAAATAGTATTGACTTCGAGGGTTTGAAGTGATAGGGAGGACTTCTTCTTTTTTCACAGGGCAAGAAAAAAAAGGAAGGTTACATCATGCTGGATATAAAATTTTTAAGACAGAATATCGATTTTGTTCG
>JAFNGM010000126.1 GCA_017885225.1 Syntrophaceae bacterium
ACCGGCAACAACAACTGGGCCATGCATACGGCATCAGGGCTCGTTGCCAAGGCTTTCGTGGACGGCAACAAGCTTACCGAAGGTATGTTGAACCGGGTGGAGGCGGCGATCCGCTGTTACGATCCCTGCCTGTCGTGTGCTACCCATGCCATCGGGAAGATGCCCCTGGAGATCACGCTGAAGGCGGCGGACGGCACCGTCCTGGATCGTATCTCACGGTAATGGGAAAAATTGATTGACTGTGTTGCAAGCGGGCGGACTTGAATAGTTTTCCCGCTTGCAATTTTTTTTGCCTTTTTGCTATAGGAAACTGATGCTCCGGACTCTTATAATTGGTTTTGGAAGTATTGATCGAGGCGACGACGGTGTTGCATATCACGTGATTCATGCATTGCGGCAGCGCCTTGGCCAGAATATGCTCGGTGAAGATGAGACCGGATTGGAGGAACTTGGGAAACAGACAGATTCCATTTTTTTGGTTCAACTTGCTCCGGAATTATTGGAGGTTTTGGCAGGGTATGACCATGTAGTCTTTGTGGACGCCCACGTCTTGGAAACCGTCGGAAATCTCTACTGTACTCCCGTATCCCCCGAGTACGCCCCGGCTACTCTCACTCACCATATGGGACCCGAAATGTTTCTGGCCTTGCTCAAGGCCCTTTACCAGCGGGAACCCACGGGGCACCTTGTATCGATCCGCGGTTATAACTTTGACTTTCACCGAAACCTCTCTCCCGATACAGAAGCCCTCGTGGAACGGGCAGCAGATTATATACTGCACTCACTGATATATGCCCGGAAGACATCAAATACTCAAGAATAAATCAAGGACCGCTGTTACCCATCTTAACTTACAGGAGGTCAGTCCCCCTGTAATTTAGCATTCGAGGATATCATTCAATGAACAGACGTACACATGCGTCCTATTTGTGTCTCTTGTGTGTTGCTTTTTTATACTTCCCGTCAGAGCTTCTTGCTGCACCCCGCAGCACAATTAAAGCAAAATCCGCAATAGTGATGAATGCAGACAGCGGCAAAATCCTCTACAAAAAAAATCCCGATAAACCCTTGCCGCCTGCTTCCCTGACTAAAATCCTTACTCTGTACCTCTTACAAGAAGCGATTAAATCGGGAAAAATTAAGCCTGCAGACATGATAAAAATAAGCGTGGAGGCCCAGCTTACCGGGGGGTCAACTATGTATCTTGTGGATGATAAGGAAGCAGCATTGGAAGACTTGATCAAAGGTATAGCTGTAGTTTCCGCGAATGATGCCAGCGTTGCAGTTGCAGAACATCTCGGAGGCACTTGTGAAAAATTTGTTGAGATAATGAATGTTAAAGCCCGCGAACTGGGCATGAAACACAGCCGCTTTATAAATCCTCACGGCCTTCCGGCTCCAGGACAGGTGTCTACTGCCAGAGACATTCTCAAGCTTTCCCGTGCATATATCCGTGATTTTCCTGAAGCGTTACACATTCATTCTATGCAGGAGTATAAATACCGGGACATTACTCAACAAAACAGTAACACTTTGATAAAGCAGCAATCTGATGTAGATGGCCTGAAGACAGGTTTTGTGCGCGCCGCCGGCTTTCACTTGGTTGCCACAGCCAAAAGAGAAAATATAAGACTTATTGCGGTTGTCATGGGCGAGAAGAATATAAAAATCAGGGAAAAAGAAGCTATGCAGCTCCTGGAAGATGGTTTCAGGAAATCGACTAAAAAAGTAAAGGTGTTGAGACGAGATAAAAATTAATGCCCGGCACGCAAGCAGTACGAAAGTGATGTATAAATTTATATTGACGAACATCATCCTTTAAGGGTAGTAAAACCCAAATTAAAAAATGTGTTTCATCTCCAAAAAGTTGCGGGTATCTGCATGATTTAAGTGAATGGTTCACACACGTGAACGCTTAAATCCTCGAATCCTCTTTGCGACTGAATAGAAGAAGAACGACAGATGTAATTTTGCGAAACCGCATGTGGAAGTGGGCGTGCAAACAAAAATACAACATATCAGAATTCTTGTGTTAGACGATGATGCGGTCGCCTGTGAGTTCCTTCAGGAGGCGCTCTCTCGGGAAGGTTACAAAGTAGATTCGTATACCTCAGGGAAAGAGGCTCTGAACAAAGATCTCTCGCAGTATGATCTCCTGATGTCGGATATTAGAATGCCCGATATCGATGGACTTCAGTTTCTCCGCCTTGTGCGTGAAAAATGGTCGGAGCTGCCCGTTATCCTTATGACCGCATACGGATCATTGGAGACCACCATGGAGGCGTTGCGGTTGGGTGCATGGGATTACATCAGCAAACCATTCTCACCGGAAGCCATTCGCGCCATGGTACTAAAAGTTCTTGAAGTACGGGAGCTGAGGCAACGTCGCTTGCACGGGGAGCCGAAAATAGCAGGTGAACCGCAATTTATTGGTTCTTCCGCAACAATGGTGGAATTTTATAAACAGATCGTGCGCATCGCGGATGCTGATGCGAGTGTCTTGATCGAAGGTGAAAGCGGCACAGGAAAGGAATTGGCGACACGGGCTCTCCATCAGTTGAGTTCACGCCGGGAGAAACCCTTCGTAGTAGTGCACTGCGGCGCCATCCCCGATACTCTTCTTGATTCAGAACTGTTTGGGTACGAAAAAGGGGCATATACGGGAGCAGATCATAAACATGAAGGACTGTTTGCGTCCGCTCATAAAGGAACGATTTTTCTCGATGAAATTACGGAAATGTCACCCTCCCTCCAGGGCAAACTTCTGCGTTTTATGCAGAGTGGAGAGGTCAGAAGACTCGGTGGTCACGAAGTCAAGAATTTCAATGTCCGGGTCGTTGCGGCAACAAACCGTATTATCGATGACGAAATAAGAAAAAGCACCTTCCGGTCCGATTTGCTTTATCGCTTCGTGGTGCGCCTGCATATGCCCCCTTTGCGGGAGCACAAAGAAGATTTACCTCAATTGGTCGAATCCCTCCTGAAAAAACTGGGATACCCCTCCGTCCGCATTTCCGATGAAACCATGGAGCTTCTTATGGCATATAAATGGCCTGGAAATGTTCGTGAATTGCAGAATGTTCTGGAACAAACACTGCTTCTTTCCCCTTTCATGGTGGTACTGCCCGAACACCTACCGGAAAGATTCCGTCTCAAGTGGGATGAGGCATTGCCTCTGTTACCNNCAGCTTTTAGGAATTGACCGCAAGACTCTACGCACAAAAATCCAGCGTTACGGCTTAATCAAAAACGGCTCATCTTGAGATACTTCCGCGACCGGTGTAGTTTCAATTACAGGGAAGTAGAGAATAACCTGCGTACCCTCTTAAATAAAACCCTTGACAACTGCAATAAGTGCCGATATAAATAGTAGTGAATATTATTTAGGAGGAATTCCTAATTATGTCGGAATCGGGGAAACGATACAAGGCTATGGTGGATAAGCTCAAGGAGCACAACCATAAACTGACTCCTCAGCGACTCGCCATCATCAAAATTCTTTCACAGAGCGAAGGTCATCCCAGCGTTGAAGATATTTACCGTGAGCTCCAGAGGAACTTTCCCGGCATCAGCGAAGCGACGGTGTATCGCAACATATTGCTCATCAAATCACTGGGAGAGGTTTTGGAACTTGGTTTTGCAGGGGAAGGCACCCGATATGACGGACGCAAACCGCATCCTCACCCGCACATAGTGTGCGTTACGTGCAGGAAGATAATCGACCCGGATCTGGAAAGCCTGAATCAAATGACGAAGGAAATCACACAGGAAAGCGGCTTTGAGATTCTTACGTATCGGCTTGATTTTTTCGGCATATGCCCGGAGTGCTGCAGGAAAAAGGAGTAGAATTTTTTTTGGCGGTATATGCAAATAATTATCATTTGTTAGTATACAGCAATTAAGTGCCCCTATTATATAGAAAAAGGTTTCTTTGCGAGTGTTTAAACGAGTAAATAAGCGGCAAACTCCCGGACTGCCGGGAGGTAACAACGTCCTTTCTTCCCGTCGGTGATACGGAAGTAGAACTGCTTCAGTCCACTTCCCCGGAAGGACCTGTCGCGGGCTTCATTGAGAAGAAGGGAGAAGGTGTTCAGCACATAGCCTTTGTCGTGGATAATATCGAAGAAGCATTGAAAGAATTGGAAGCCAAAGGCATCCGTCTCATTGATAAGGTGCCCCGTATGGGAGCGGACGGAAAGAAAATCGCCTTCCTCCATGCGAAGGAAACATACTGTGTTCTGGTCGAGCTGTGTCAGATGCTATAAGAAACGGTTTAAATGATGTTTCCAGAGGTTGATATCGGATAATGTGAAAATAAAAAAGTATCATAATTGACCGTAAAGTTTTTTCTATGATACATTGCCGCCGACTCTATAGTAGGTTTGAAAAAACGAACATGCGCTTCTGATTCCTTTTCTGAAGGATGATCTCCAGGTATTTCACAGACAGGCAAGGCAGCGGTTAACCTTTTAAGAAAACAGGAAATATATTGAGGACAAAGAGCAGATCAAGAGTGAACAACTTTTTTTTGACTGCCAGATTTGTGTACATGACACAAGGAAGGAGTAAACATTATGACTGAAAACAGCAAGTGCCCGGTAACGGGCAGGACAAGCAAACCCATTGCCGGTGGTGGCACGTCGATCCGAGACTGGTGGCCGAACCAGTTGAACCTCAAGATTCTTCATCAGCACTCGCACATGAGCAATCCGATGGGGGAGGAGTTCAACTACGCCGAGGAATTCAAGAAACTCGACCTGCAGGCTCTGAAGAAGGATCTCTATGCGCTGATGACTGACTCTCAAAGCTGGT
>JAFNGM010000127.1:0-532 GCA_017885225.1 Syntrophaceae bacterium
CCAACTATCAGCGGTGGAAAAAAATTGAGCAGGATGAGTGCGGCCGCGCAGACATTCCCAAATAAAACATAATGCCACCACGTCATCCCTGACTTGGAGACTCCATCAAAATTTTCTTTTTTGTCATCCTACGCCCCCCTTGTCATCCCAGACTTGATCCGGGATCCAGTCATTGAACGATAACGCCGCGGCGAACGGCGTCTCACTACCCTAATCCCTATCCCCTGCCCCCTATACTTTAGTTTTTCCTCGAAAATCCTGTAATAAAGTATACTTTTCTCAATCAGTTCAATTTTTCCCTTCCCTTTTCTCTTTTCCTCCCTTATATTTTGAGAAAGACCAAAAAAAATGAATATTCCCGGAAATAATGAAGAAATGTAAACTGTGTAATACTGGCAACCTTTTCACCTTCTGTAACTGGTGTCGCATACCCGTGTGCAAGAACTGCTCTCGCATGGAAATGGCAGGTTCTGGTTGTGTCTGTGCCTGGCCTGTGTATTATTGCCTGAATTGCGCGTCGTCTCCCAATGCG
>JAFNGM010000127.1:610-2805 GCA_017885225.1 Syntrophaceae bacterium
GAATGCGCTCGCTACCGGATTCATAATCGCAGCATGAGCCGTTCAGTACAACAAAGACCGAACCAATTATTAACGCTCATGTAAATGCCCTTTTGGATACTTAAAAGCTTACCATGCATTAAGCATTGCAGGTAAATATGGCCACGCGCATCAGCAACAGAATTCCCTCCAGAGAGGAATGCGATAAACTCATGGTGCGATATTCCATGCGACCACACATCGTTGAGCATTCCATTCAGGTAATGCACGTTTCCCTGGCGATAACAGACAATCTAAAAAACGGTGTGGCAGTGAATAGAGACCTGATTATTGCAGCAGCACTCCTGCATGACATTACCAAGACGAGATCTCTTAAAACAAAGGAAAGACACGATATATCCGGCGGTGAGCTTCTGCGAAAAATGGGATTTAAAAGTATCGCTGAGATTGTGGAACAGCATGTCGTCCTTCAAAATTTAAATCCGCAGGGAAGACTTGAGGAGCGGGAAATAATATACTATGCTGACAAGAGAGTGATGCACGACAAGATAGTGACCATCGAGGAGAGGGTTCATGATCTGCTGCAACGATATGGAAATACGGAGCAGATAGAAAGGCTGATACATCAAAACAAAAAATTGGTCCTCGCTGTTGAAAACAAAATCGCCGGCTTTATGAAAATCGACATACATCGTGCTATTGAGGGGATAAACGCCGGATCAACGAAACCGGCATAATTACAAGAATTGACCATTGCATTGAAAAAAGAACAGCAACGTTTTTTCGGGAGAAAATGAATCTATAATGGACTCAATGGAGGTGAAAGATGGCAGCGAAGATGCCAGAACGGTTTGATGATGTCAGCGTGATCTGCAAGGCAAATATCTATTTTGAAGGCAAAGTGATCAGCCATACCGTCCTATTCAAAGACGCGAAAAAGAAAACCATCGGCCTGATCTTTCCGGGTTCGTTTACATTCAATACCGATGCGCCTGAACGAATGGAAATCACCACCGGCGTGTGTCGCGTAAAACAAGCCGGTGAAGACCAATGGAAGTCCTATCCGGCAGGCACCTTTTTCATGGTGCCGGGAAAGTCATTTTTTGAGATTGCCGTGGATGAAGGCATTTTGGAATATATCTGCTCGTTTGAATAAGCATGATGAAGGCGCTCATCTTTGATATCCAGAGGTTCTGTCTTCACGACGGGCCTGGAATAAGAACGGTGCTCTTTTTTAAAGGCTGTGCCCTCAGGTGCGGCTGGTGCCACAACCCTGAATCCCATCAGGCGAGGCAGGAGGTCGCCTTTTTTTCCCATTGCTGCGTTCAGTGCTATGCCTGCCGCGAGATATGCCCGACAGCGGCGATTCTCACCGACCCCGATCGGAGGATTGATACCTCACTGTGCGACGGGTGCGGAAACTGTGTGGATTCCTGTCTGACCGGGGCACTGAGAATGATAGGAAAAACATGGAACAAAGAAGATCTCCTCGCGGAGGCTGTGAGTGACCGGGATTTTTTTATTTCCTCCGGGGGAGGGATTACCCTGTCGGGCGGTGAACCTATGCTGCAGGCCTCTTTTTTGGAGGGTTTCCTGCCGCGCCTGAGGGGCGAGGGCATCCATGTCACCCTGGAGACATGCGGCCATTTCCCCTGGACAGACATGGAAAGGATAGCTCCCTTCCTGGACTTGATCTATTTTGACCTGAAGCATATGGATCCGGATCGTCACGCATATTATACGACCCGGGGAAACGGACTCATTCTGGAAAACTTTCGGAAGCTGGCTGCCACGTTCCCGCATCTGCAACCCAGGATGCCCGTCATACCGGGCATCAACGATGACGAAAAAAATATCTTTGCCGTCGCGGTACTTCTCCATGAATGCGCCATGGACACGATCCATTGCCTCCCCTATCACAGGCTGGGGGAGGAGAAGCGAGGTCGGATCGGACCGGGCAGGGCCAGACTCGACCTCAATATCCCCGACAGGCCGGATCTGAAACTGCTCATCGAGCGTTTTGCCAGGGAGGGAATCCATGTCGTCGCCTATGACTGAAATCACACGATGTTCGAAACGGATAGACGCATTGAAGGCAGCCGTTCAGGATACGAAACCCGGGGTTTGCACCGAGCGGGCCATGATCTGGACGCGGTACTTCAAAGCCAGAGAGAATCAGAAGAAGCCGCCCACTATTCAGATCGCGGAGGCCTTGA
>JAFNGM010000128.1 GCA_017885225.1 Syntrophaceae bacterium
ATGTGTGGAGGTGACTTACAATGGCAGAAAAGAAGATAAAAATTATCGTTGCAAAACCCGGGTTGGACGGCCATGATCGTGGGGCCAAGCTCCTGTCCCGTATCTTTGCTGAGGCCGGTATGGAAGTCGTCTACACCGGATTACGGCAGACACCGGAAATGATTGTCGANNCGGGAGTCCATAACTACTTCTTTCCAAAGGTGGTCGATCTGCTGAAGGCAAAGAAGCTTGCAAATGTCCTGGTGGTTGGGGGCGGAATCATTCCTCTGGAAGACATCCCCGAATTGAAGAAGGCAGGAATCGCTGAAATCTTCGGACCGGGAACATCGACGAAAGTTATCGTTGATTTTATTAAATCAAACGTAAAGTCGAAGTAATAACGTAAGGACAGCACGCACAATAGTGCGCTGTTGAACAGTGAGCGAAGTACAGGGGAGATCGTACGTTGTCTCCCCTGTACCATTATTCAATTGAACCACCAGGTCATGGTATGTACTCTGGTGGTTAACTTATATTAATTTGCAGGATTGAGCAAATAACGATGATGATGGATTATGTAGCAGAAATCCTCCAGGGTACGCCACTGGCAGTTTCCCGCGTGATCACCTGGCTGGAAAACGAGGATGAACGTGCCCGGGTTTTAATGAAAGAGATCTATTCTCACACCGGGAATGCCTATATACTGGGAATCACCGGTTCTCCCGGTACAGGGAAGAGCACTCTCACGGATGGAGTTACCTGGCAATTGCGCAATAAAGGACAAACAGTGGGAATTGTCGCCGTTGATCCTTCAAGTCCTTTCACAGGAGGGGCCTTATTGGGAGACCGGATCAGGATGACCCGCCACAGTGAGGATTCAGGTGTCTTCATGCGCAGTATGGCCACCCGCGGCTATCTCGGAGGGCTCGCCCAATTTACGCGGGGAGCGGTCAAAGTACTTGATGCTTCCGGGAAAAACTACGTAATTATCGAGACGGTAGGAGTAGGGCAGGACGAGGTGGATGTCATGCGCGTTGCGGATACCACATGCGTAGTCCTGGTTCCCGGTCTCGGTGACGTGATCCAGAGCATGAAAGCCGGGATCATGGAAATCGCGGACATTTACGTGATCAATAAATGCGATCGGCCCGGAGCGGATCAGCTCTTTGCCGAGGTTCGATACCGGGTTGATCAGGATGCGAGTATAAAAGACCGTACCTGGGTGCCTCCGGTTGTCCGGACTGTTGCTGTTGAGGGAAAAGGCGAGGATGATCTCATAGAAGCCATCGATGCGCATCGGACATATCTGGAGCAGAGCGGGAAGCTTCTGGAAAAACGCCGCGAGAGAACCCGTGAGGAAACCCTGCAGATGATTCACCATGAACTCTTCCGTATCATTCGCGCACGCCTTGCCGAAAACAGCAGGATCGAACATATGGTAGCGGCGATCATGGACCATTCGATGAGCCCCTACAACGTTGTGGAAGAGGTCGTCAGTGAGTGGCTTCCCTCACTATAGTGAGAAATTAACAGACACGCGGTCTTCCATACCTTCAGGTTGTTAGACATCACTTCATGAATATTTTCCTCCCTGCCATGGGAAAGAGGCATGTGCCTATTTCTCAAGGTTTCTTTGTATTTTTTCACTACACCGTGTAGTAATACTTAAAATTTGTTTCTTACATAATTTTGTGCTATAAGTGCTCCGTATGGGGAACATGATTATTACAATATCAGGAGATAATTTATGAAAAAAGATAGTCTTCTGTGTTTCCGGTTGAGTAAAAATATGCGCGATTCCCTGTCGAAACTTGCGCGGGAAGAAAAGCGCTCCCTCTCGTCGCTCATCGAAATTGTTCTCTTCAATTATTTGAAGGAGAAGAAAGCACTTAAAGGTATAAAAAAAGATAAGCGGCAATACCCGAGAAAAAACGTTTCTGTCCCGGCGTTTATTAATCAAAACATTTCAGGAGAAAAAAATTTGCATGCGGGGTCAGTAACGAATATTTCCCTCGGTGGCGTACATATCTCTATACCCCAGGACATTCCGGGTGAAGTAATGTTTGATCCGGAAAAATCAAAATTTGAAATCATTTTTACTTTACCCGGTGAACACAGGCCGATTCGCTTAACGTGCGAGTCGCGCAGAATAGTGGATTCCAAAGAAGCTCTCCATGTCGGTGCATCCTTTATCGATGCCGATTTTCACAGTTACAAAGCACTGAATACCTACCTTATGTGACAGGCGGAACGAAGCCTCATATCTTCGAGACGTCAGAATCCTGTATGGCATAGTGCACAGCATGTGTTTTGTGTCATTCTCCAATGCCTGCTTATGACAACCTCTCTTGTGGGGATTACTTATGAAACGAAAACAATCAGTGCGCAAGAAGGAAAATGTGGTTGATTTCAAAGAAATCATGGACCAAAAAAAGATGAACGACATGTGTGACCTGGATTATGACGAGTTCAAGTGTGCCGTTACCCAAATCCTTCTGAGCATGGTCGAGGCCATGGGGGAGAATAACAAAAAAATAGACACATCCTTTCAGAGACTGATTGAACATCTTACACTCGTGAGCGACGAACTGAAATTTATTAAAAAGGTTCTTTATATGGAAAGGATATTGAACGGAGAACACAGGGACGGCCCTATGACTATGAAGCAGAAAGAGTCACTGGCTGAAGCATTCGGTTTGGATTTGAAAGAATTTGTGCCAGAAACCATGCAGCGCTGATTCAGGTGGCGCGGGTCTGACGATAGTACCAATGCATTTGTCCGCGGCTGCTGTCTTCGTCCACATTCTCCTCGGCAATCATCTTTTCTCCCCGCACCTTCGGTAGTACTTCTTTGAGTTTCCACGTATTCTTGAAGCGACCGAAGGTCCAGTACTCTTCAAACGGGGTTACATAGCGCTGTTCATTCACAATCTGGTGGCCTCTGCGCATAATATTCTGGGCATGCGCGCTGATGCACACAATGAATTCATCTTTCGCCACATCAGCAAAGTTCCTGACCAGGATCAGTTCCACTTTGCGTATGCAGATGTTTCGGTACTCCACAGAGATCCCGTCCATTTTCCATTGCCCGATCTGCGTGCGCAGGCTCTGCGCGATGTCCGTGAAAAGGTCGCCTTCAGACACCTGCATCGGATCGCCCGACTCCTGTGCCAGAAACACTTTTAAAAATACCTGGCGGGCCCTCTCCAGCATTTTTGCCCGATCCCAGATTTTGTCTGTTTGCACGAGGAAGTTTAAAAGGCGGTCTATGCGAGTGGCTTTTTCCTCCGTGCCCTTCTCCAGCCAGGGCCCTGCCTTGCCTTCTTTCGATGCCGTCTCTGCGTAAATGCTTTTGAGAGTCTCATCGGTGAGCATCTCTGCAAAGTTCTCATCCTTCAGAATATCGGATTCGCCGGTTTGCTCGATCTCGCGGAGCAACCAGTTGTTTCCCGAGCGATGGAATGTCCAGAATTCTTGAAACTGTGCCGGGCCTTTGTCGCCTCTCAGAAATTTATCCGTGCGGTCATCCACATAGTAATCGCGTGCGGAGGCGGTTATGAGAGCGGTGAATTCGCGCTGGTCGGGCTTTTCTGTGTAGCGGACATTGACAAGGTCCACCCGTTCGACAGTAAGATTCGCGATCTTATTGATCTCATGGTTGCGGACCAACCCCTGGAGCTGTGATGTGTGCTGGAGGAACAGGTCATCCATGAGGAGCGGCTTCATGGGGTCATAATCTCGTTTTTCCCAGCATTCCTGAAGTGTGCGAAATGTAGATTCGGTGAATGTGCGTAATTCTTTTGGTGATAATGAAGGCTCCTGTGTGCTTAAAAACTCCAGCAGTTTTTCCGTCCTGGTGCTTTTTTGGGCTACTTCTTCGGGACTGTATACATAGTCTAAATTTTCACTTTTTCTTGATTTCCGCCGAATTAATATAATTATTCCGACCACAAAACCCGTGCACACGGTACCGAAAATGACGGCTCCAATTATTTCCGCAACACCGTCGGACGAATCACTCTGGCCTGATCTTGAACTTGAGCTGGAGCTGGAACGGCTGGAGCTTCTGCCTCCGCCGCCGCCGCCTCCACCTCCGCCACCTTTGTTGTGGACAGCGATGCCGCCCGCAAAGAATGTGTTCGGATGATCGGTCTGGAGGTTGAATACCCGGACGCGTTCGTAAACCCTCTCCAGCGAGAGGATTCTCTGTTCTGAAAGGGCTTTGCCGTTCCAGGCAAAGATAGCATCACCCGCTTTGAGGGCAGCTATTGTTTTGAATGTGCCCTGCCCGACATAAAAAGGATGTTCTGAAGTTACCTTAAGGATTATCCGGTCTGTCTTGAGGATGACGTAATCATCTGCTTTGTGACGAATGATGTGTCTCGCCTTCGTGCGCACAATGTCCCCGTCAGTTGAGTACGCGAGCAATTCATCTCCCGGACGGACGGCGCTGATGAGCGTTTCCGTGCCGTCGGATTTCAATATCGGGCTGTCAGGGAGAAAACAGCCTTTATTATGAACCACCATCGTGGCCGGCATGAACGTTCCCCCTGGCGCCACCATCAAATTATATGCGGGCTGATGCGCCCGGACACGTTGAATTGAACGGATGGGGACCGCATGAAGGTGTCCGTTACGCATCATGTAAATCCTCTCACCAACGTTGAGGAGCTTGGCGATGCGGTATTCGCCGATACCCACCATGACGGGGTGCTCCGGCGTGATCATCATCGATGCTTCTCCGGCAGAAATCTTCAGGTAGTAATCCGGGTGAACTTCCGTCAGCATCTGAACTTTTCCTGCGAGGAGTTTTTCGCCTGAGATAC
>JAFNGM010000129.1:0-2444 GCA_017885225.1 Syntrophaceae bacterium
TTTCATAAAACTTTTGGCATAATCGCAGTTGTGTAGGTACCAACTTACAAAAATGGGGGTCCTTTCGGAGGAACGGTGTAAGTAAGGATTTAACCCGGAGCGTATCCTGAGTGAACACGACGGATCCGTAATGACACATCGCGAACGTATACGTTTTTGTACTATTTCGCATCGGTTACCTCTAGAGAGTAGATTGCAAATTCAGGACACAGGGCTTCACAGAAATGACAATTGACGCATTTTGACTCATCGAGCACTGCGGGTACATGATACCCTTTTACATTGAATGACGACGACATGCCAAGCACATCCCGCGGACAGTATTCAATGCAGAATCCGCACCCCTTGCATCGATCCTCAATAATAATCACCCTTCCCCTGGTCACTTTTATATTTGCCAGGTCAAGGGGCTGTCTCCAGTATTTCATTTCTTAATTCCTCGGGATTGGGAAATTTTCGTATATGATTTTCATGCTTACCGAATGAGAAACTATTTAATTAGGAATGTATATGGGAAATGAGTGAGTATGTCAATAGCGCATATCTTCACTTCCCGATTGCAATTTCTTCTGTTCATGCTAAATAATTAACTATTAACTATAATGGTATGGTATGCTTTTATCCAATGAGGATTGTTGTGATTAACGCCTCGGGTAACTACCACGCAAGACCTTTGAAAAATTCTGTTTTTGTCATTTCGACCAAAGAGAGATATCTTAAAGATTTCTCATATTCATTCGGGAATAAGATTCGTCGTCGCTTCAATCCCCGGAATGACAGTACGTAATAATCTTTTGAAGGTCTTTACAAAAATGGCAAGGAGGGAACCATGGACAGATACGACATTTATATTGGAGGGTCTTTTCACAAAACTGATAAACCTCTTACCGTTACTAATCCGTATAACGGCAACGTCTTCGCAGAAACGTATTCAGGTGGTGAAGCAGAACTGGAAGTCGCCATTTCCAAGGCTCAGGCCGTGGAGAATGTCATGAAGGGTCTCGGTTCTTTCCAGCGCTTCGAGATTCTCCGCTCTATTGCGAGCACACTCAGCAAACAAAGATCCCATTTTGCAAAGGTGCTGGCACAGGAGTCGGGAAAACCCTTGATATATGCCTTGGGCGAAATCGACCGCTCAAGCCAGACTTTTCTCATCGCCGCCGAGGAAGCGAAAAGGCTTCCGAGGGAGTATATCAGCCTGGACTGGACCCCCGGCGGCAAAGACAAGGAGGGAATCGTAAAATATTTCCCCGTTGGACTCGTGGCAGGCATCTCCCCGTTCAATTTTCCGATGAACCTGGCGGCGCATAAGATCGCTCCGGCAATCGCATCGGGGTGCCCCATCATTCTGAAACCCGCATCGTCAACCCCGCTCTCCACCCTGGAACTTGCGCGAATTATCGATGAAACTTCTTTGCCGAAGGGGGCGCTTTCCATCATTCCCATGGATAGAACTACCGGAATGAAACTTGTGACGGATGAACGTTTCAAACTCCTCACATTTACAGGATCACCGGATGTGGGCTGGAAAATGAAGAAGGAGGCAGGCAAGAAAAAAGTGGTCCTCGAACTCGGAGGAAACGCCGGCGTCATTGTGAGCGGCACGGCAGATATTGATTTTGCCGTGAAAAGATGCATCTTTGGCGGTTTCGCCTACTCGGGACAGATCTGCATTCATGCCCAGAGAATCTTTGTAGAGAGAAAGATCTTCGATGAATTTTTGGAGAAATTCGTGGTGTCCACGCACAGTTTAAAATCCGGCGACCCTCTCCATCCCGAAACGCAGATATCTGTCATGATCGATGAATCCAACGCGGAACGGGTTGAAGACTGGGTGCAGGAAGCAGCGAGCAACGGGGCAACAATACTGTGCGGGGGAAAAAGACAGGGTGCATTTTTTGAACCGACGGTGCTTACCAATACGGAGAAATCCATGAAGATCAACTGTCTGGAAGTGTTCGGGCCGGTTGTCACCATAGAGCCCTATACAACGTTTCAGGACGCAGTCCACATGGTGAACGATACGAACTTCGGCCTCCAGGCGGGAGTATTTACCCGCAACATGAACGAAATAAACCACGCCTTCAGCAATCTGGAGGTCGGCGGGGTTATTATCAACGATGTTCCGACTTTCCGTGTGGATCATATGCCGTACGGAGGGATAAAAGACTCCGGTCTAGGGAGGGAAGGCCTTAAATACGCCATTCTGGACATGATGGAACCGAAGATCCTCGTAACGGATACTCGCTGACGTAAAGTCCCGCGGTGAGCAACTGGCAGAGGATTAAGACATACCATTTAATACAACTCATATCTGAGGAGGCGGCATTCAATCGGCCCATTGAATAACACAAACCGACGTGATGCCTTAAGGCCGATGTGTTTGGCCAGTTGCATATTCCCGGTCAATACAAAGCCTGTCCATCCCCGGCATCGCTGCTTCA
>JAFNGM010000129.1:2479-7374 GCA_017885225.1 Syntrophaceae bacterium
GGCCGAATGAACGAAGTGTATCTGCCCTTCAAAACCTGCTGCAGCAGCGTTGCGACGCGCCAGTGTAAGCGCACTATGATCCCGGTCATATCCCGTAATGAGCCCGACAGGTAGCTTCTGAATACCATTTTCAGCATCAGCCAAAATCCGATCCCATAATCCGGCGTCGAAATCCAGCCAGCGCTGGAAACCAAATGACCGGTTACGCCCAGGAGCCACCCGTCCCGCGAAAAGTCCCGCTTCGATGGGAATGGTACCCGATCCACACATGGGGTCAGTTAGGGGCATTGCGCCGTTCCAGCCGGTCAGAGCAATAATGGCAGATGCCAAAGTTTCCCGCAGGGGAGCCTCAGTACGCTCAAGACGATAGCCGCGACGATCAAGCGCATCGCCGGAACTGTCCAAAGAGACGGTACAGACATTTTTTGCCAGATGAATATTTATGCGAATATCCGGTGATGAGGTGTTCACGCTGGGGCGGGTGCCGCAATGCGTGCGAATGCGATCGACAATGGCATCCTTGGTCTTGAGCGCGGCAAATCCGGAATGGGTGATGGCCGAATCACGTAATGTACAGTCCACTGCAAGCGTCATGGAAGGCTTTATTAAATCATGCCAGACAATACCGTGCACGCCGGCGTAGAGGTCCTCAGGCGATGTACAGGGAAACGTGGCCAGTGTTAGCAGTATCCGACTGGCGGTACGCAACCAGAGATTGGCACGGTACAGACCGGCATGGTCGGTAACAAATGACACACCACCCCGTCCTGCGTTTACTCCCTGAATATCCAGAGCCTGCAATTCGGCTGCGGCAATCACTTCGGCTCCTCGCGGTACTGCGGCAAAGCAGTTCATTGATATTTGCCGTTCACTGGCCGGACGTGCGGGACGCCTTATCACACGCTTTTTTTCAGTCATCTCCTTTTTCCTGTCTTCGTGGTAAAATTTCTTTCAGCGGTCACCGAATATACTCTGCGGTTTCTCTGTTATCAATCACATTACTAAATCCTGATCCTCAATGAAACCATAAAAGACTCTCGCCTCCGGATCCGGATATCACTGGGAATGATCTTATTTAAAAATAGTTGTGGCAATTATCATATGGTGATATTTCATTTTTAGTTCATCCGGTTGATGCGTACTTCCTGAAAGTGTTAAAATTGGCTTTCTGCAATAGATAGAAGATTGCGATTGTTAATCTATGATGGGAAAAGATAAAGGTAGAGCCGATTGACCCTGCCTTTACAATGTAATTAATAAAGTTGAGTTTCTACATCTTTCTCCTAGTCCCTGCCAATCCCACTAAACCGAGTCCAGGAAGCAAAATGGATGCGGGTTCGGGGATGCCCGGGTGGTTCTTTGGGTCACCGCGGAAAATGTTCGCGGCAAAAATGGCGGGAGAAACGTATATCCGGACTGAAGATTGTGAGATCGGCAAGGAAGGGGAAAAACGGGACAAGGTGACGGCCAGTTTATTGAAGAAGTTGGTTTTACTTTAGACCGGCTTTGCGCAGGGAATTATAATAACGATCTCTCATAACCGGGTCTTTATAGGGATGGACCTTGACAAAACGTTCCAGAGAAAAGTGAGGATTGATCTTGAGGATTTCATCCGCTGCCACACGTGCTTCTTCCTCGCGCCCTGCCATACCGTATGTAGCAGTTAGGATGATACGTGATATAATATCCCTGGGCTCCCGCTCAATGGCTTTTTTAACCAGAGAAATTGCCTCTGCATATCGTCCGGTATCACGATATGCAGAGGCAAGGTGACGTATATAAGTATTCTGCGGTTTGGGATTAAGCCGTATTGCGCTTTGAAAGAAAGGTATAGCTTCTTCTCCCCTCCTGATGAAAAGCAAAATAGTAGCATAGAAATAAATGATGTCGGCTGAAGTTGGTTCGAGTTCAAGAGCCCGCTCTGCCTGGGCAAGGCCTTCATCATAGCGCCGCGCCATCACCAATGCATAGCCTAACGTAGAGCGAGCTGCCGCAAAGGAATCATCCAGAGCAATCGCTTTTTTCAATAACTCCATGCTTTGTTTCAGAGATTCCTGAGGATACTTACTCAAGCCAAGCCATACCTCAGTCAGGGTGACGGATGCAAGAGCACTGTATGCTGATGCATAGTTGGGGTCAAGGGAAACCGCCTCTTCCGCAAGTTGCCGTGCCTTGATAGTTCCTTCGATGGTAGTCTGCAGGACGAGATACATCGCCTCCATAACCTTCATATAAGCGTCAAGATTTGTCGTACCTCTCGAGTGTATCCGGGCCTGCTCGCCGTCTGTTAATTTCACCTGCAGGGCAGTGATGATATGCTGTGTAATTTCATCTTGAACGGCAAATATATCTTTCGGTTTTCTGTTGTATCGCTCAGCCCATACATGATGTCCGCTTAGAGCATCATTCAACTGGGCAGTAATTCTTACCTGCTCTCCCGCCTTTTGTACACTCCCCTCTAATATATACTGAACACTCAACTCCTCCGCCACTTTTCCCACTTTTACCGGGGTGTCTTTGTATGTGAACACGGAATTGCGGGCAATCACAAACAACTTGGGAACCTTGGAGAGTGTCGTAATGATGTCTTCAGTCAAACCGTCACAGAAAGCTTCCTGACGAGGGTCATTTGTCATATTCACAAAGGGAAGCACGGCAATGGAGGGTTTATCAGGCAAGGGGAAGGCCATCCTTTGCAACGACGCAATATTGTCTGGCGGTGAATAAAAATAAACTTTCCATATTGCCAGGGATGCGGCAACCAGGACAACCCCGACAGTTAGGGCCGCCCACAGCCATTTGCCTCGCAAGGCGCTCTTCCATCCCCCGGGTGGGGTCACTGGCGTCTCAGATTCTTTGGGGATGAGATCGATAGGCGTTGGTTTTTCTTTTTCTTCTTCTTTCTGTCTGAGACCGGAAAGAAATTTTTCCCAGGCATCCGAATCTACAGAATCCTCATACAGGATGACAATATCTTGTAAACGTGCGCCGATTTTGTCGATGGAAAACCTGAGCCTGACATTTTCCTCACTTCCTTTATACTCAAAAAGGTTGGCCCAGTTGTCTTTTTCTGCCTCGGTAAAGTGATAGGTTTTTCCAACTCCATCCTCATATTCTTTTTTCCTCCCGATGACCCTGAAAAGAGGAGCGTTTTCGAGGTCAGGAAGAGCGTCCTTCCATTTTCTGTAAATTCTGGGGATTAATACTTTTTTCTCCGATGATCCTGCGGACCCTCCAACGGTTTCGTTCAGTAAAATAAGCTGGTCAATCTGAGTAGCAAGGGAAATGGATGCAATCTTCCCGGATTTTTTCATCTCATTTACAAGGAAGGCAATAACGGCGAGATAAAACCTGCGTGACGGAGAGTCGAAATGGAAGGTCACCTCGGTTTTCTGCTTGAGATATAGGAAGAGCTTGAACTGATTCAGGTCGATCTTTAACGCCTGTTTTGGTTTTTCGTCCATTTTTCAGCTCGCTTAGCTATTGAAAAAACGTATGAAATTAGTCGTTTATCAATAAAAACGAAAAGTCTCACTGTTTAAACCATGAGCTATTATAGAGGATATATACATTGTAGAAAAGTATTTTTACGGCTACATGCGGCTATTATCACCATTTAATTTATAAGGAGGGAAAAGTATGAAGAAAATCGGTGTATTTGTTGTAGGAGCCATAATCATTGTTGGATTTTGGCTTCCTGGAAGTAACTTATTACAAAACTTTTTCAGCACAACACAGAAGGGAGGAAAAGACCATGGCTATTCAAAGATATTTTAGAGATTTACCGGTGGTAAGCATCTTTGTGATCGGTATTTGGCTTCTGGTATCCATACCGCAAGCGACGGCGGAAACAATAAATATAAAATTTTTCAGCCACGTTACAAAGATGGAAAGTGTAATGATCCCCGATGTTGATGGGCACGCCGCGAGTTTTGTAATGGGTGAAGGGGTGACAGTGTTCGATACCGGGGAGATGGCCTGGCATAAATCAGTCGTTTTTAGCGATTTGACGAAAGGATCCGGATCTATTGAGCTCTATACTACACACACGCTTCTTGATGGCTCAGCAATTACCACACATACGAAGGGCACGGTGAAGGCTACTCCCGCAGGCGTTGTTACTGCGCAAAAATGGGCTGGCGATATCATTCATGGAACGGGACGCTTCCAAGGTATTAAAGGGACGGTAACAACTTCCAGCAAGAGACTTCAGCCGGAAAAAGGAGAACTGATTGGAAAGACTATTGGTGAAGGTACATTGAATTACACCTTGCCTTCCAAGTGATCCCAAAATCAGGGGAGACAATGACGTGTAAGGTAAGTGCCTATATAATCAATATGGAACTCATTCCTGTTGGAGATGTGCAAGGACATGCTGTGGGATACAATCATCGAAAAGGGCTTGTTTACTTTGAGAACGGGGAAGTAGCCACTTATACCTACTGGGGGACTTTGGACCTCATAAAGGGGAAAGGCTCTTTCAAAGGATATTCAATCTTTACTTTCGCTGATGGTTTCTTGATTGTGAAGAGGATGCAGGGCACGTTAGAACCGGGTCCCAAAGTGCTTCCTATATCAGTCAAAGGAACAGGGGAGTTTATAAGCGGAACTGGTAGATTTCAAGGCATCAAAGGGGACTTCAAAATCACGGGAAAAGTTCTTACTCCATTTTCGAAAGAAAAGGAAACAAGGGGTGATATATGCTTTGATGTGTCTGGAAGCTATACCCTACCTCCCAAGTGATTCTTTTGACAAGATAGTATTACTCAGCCGAGGAGTGGGTTTTTAGTCGCAGCCCACTCCACTATATTTCTTCAATAGTACACATTTCTACCCGTAATGAGCAATCGGCAAGATAACCCTTGGCTGCAGAGTAGTAGGTGCTATACGTAACA
>JAFNGM010000130.1:0-6859 GCA_017885225.1 Syntrophaceae bacterium
TCGCAAACCGAATGAAACGAAATTCAATGGGCATCGATATCGTTCCAGAGTATTGTGAAATGGTGAGAAAGCAATTGAAACCCGTTGAATTATATTTATTTGAGCCAAAGGCAAATTATGAAAAGACTAAACCTAAAAGACGTACTACAGTACGTTGAACAAAACATCGGTGCTTTTCACCAAAAGCGCATTCAAAGCCTCGACGGATTAAAGTTATCGCAGGTTCNNATATGTGTTGACTGCTGAACAGATTATAAAAGGCTTGGTGGACGCACATATTTCATCGAACGAAGAAACCATCTTTGGCGATTGGTTGGAAGGACTTGCCATTTTCATCAATGGCAAGGTTTATAATGGTCGTAAATCAGGCATTACAGGCATTGATCTTGAATTTGACAGCAATGGAACAAGAAACATCGTAACAATCAAATCGGGTCCAAATTGGGGCAACAGTTCACAAATTGCGAAAATGGTAGCAGATTTTAAGACTGCTAAAAAGACGCTGAGAANNTCACAATTGAGCATAGTTGCTGTAAACGGTTGCTGTTATGGTAGAGACAACAAGCCAGACAAGGGAGACTATTTCAAATATTGCGGTCAATATTTTTGGAAGTTTATATCAGGCGACAACGAACTTTTTACAGAAATCATTGAACCAATTGGGTATAAAGCCAAAGAAAAGAATGATGATTTTGTGAAATCGTATTCGCAAATGATCAACAAATTCACCAAAGAATTTTCAAATATATTCTGCAAAGACAATGGAGAAATTGACTGGGACAAATTAGTTCGATTTAACTCTGCGACAGACAAGCCAAAGTAATAAAAAAAAGTCCCAAAAGGCGTTGCGCCGGAGGCAATTCCGATAGCGCTCTATCCCCGTCAGTGAGCTTGGTCTTTACTATCTTTCGATCTATAACTCTCAGTCCTGATAATTGCCCACGGCTCAACAGTAGTAGGTGTACACAGCGATTCCGGCGGCAGGACGATCAACAAATAAATCCCCGGTTCTTCCAATCTCGTGAGCGGGATTTTTTTAGTCCTGGGGCTTGCGGCCCTGCCTTTGTCACGGATTAGATCCCGGGGAGCCGGGAGCGGTTCCGCTCGTATTCCTCCATGACCTTCCGCGTGAACCAGGTCTTCGGCTCACTGCTTCTCTGCATGCTCTGACGGGCCCGGGTGAAGCCCACATTGTAGGCAAAGAGGACTGCGTAATCGTTGTCATAATGCCGACTGAGCCACGAGAGGTAATAGACGCCGAAGCGGACATTGGCGTGGGGACAACTCAGCACATCTCGCTCGTAGGGGATGCCCACCTCCCGAGAGAACTCGCGGGCCACGATGGACTTGACCTGCATGATCCCAATGGCCCCGGCATCGGATACCACGTCGTGGCGGAAGTTGCTCTCGGCATCCATGACGGCCAACACGAGTCGGTAATCGACGGCATAACGCCGGGAGGAATCGTACATAGTCCTCGCCACCTCCCGGAATTCCTCGTCCGGGATGCGGGCTTGCTTTTCCTCCAGGTGAGCCACGATCAGCTCCACGGCGCGCTCTTCTTCCCAGTTCAAATCGAAACCGGGGCCGCTATGTGTCTCGTCGGAAAAATTCAGGCTCGTCAGCGAGATAATGCCGATGATCATTCCGATGAGGACCAGTAGTCTCGCAGTTTTCATGCCTTTCACTCCTCTCTCTCCTGTCCTGTCCCTCCTCCGGTCGGTTGTGTCGCGGGGCTTTGTCTCAGGAGTTTTCGCCGGGGAGAATCAGCGGGATAAGGAGACCGGAAAGTCAGGTTCGTTGAAGACGACTGTTACTTCATGCACCTGATGTAATGGTATTTCTGCAGATAGTACAAATCTATGGGCGTGATTGCAAGAAAAAATGGTGATATTCTTTGATTAATAAATAAAATCAATACTATAAATAAAAATCTTTTAAAAAGGTCTTTACTCCTTTGTATAAATCGAGACCAAGCAAGCAAAGACTTCAAACGGAAATATGTGATAGACATCTTTCCAATAATTATGATATTTAGTAAGAAAAGAAACAGTCACGGTAATTATTCGCGGCGAATAAATCTAACGAAGAACATAACAGTACATCTTCACAACACCGAGGCATCGCATCATACTGAAAGGAGCGTCCTATGAAAAAGACTATTGCGTTAATGTCGGTTATATTTTTTGCAGTCACTATCCTTGCCTTTGCTGCCGAAGATACCAAGCCGGAACTTCGCCCTGCCCAGAAGGTGATGCAGGCCCGCGTAGCCTGGCTCACGTCTATAAACAAAAACCTAAGCTCGAATAATTTTGAAGCTGTTGCCAAGGATGCCAACGAACTATCTGCCCAGGCCAAGAAAGTTGGCGAAAACATTACCAATCCACTCGGCAAAGAGTTGACCCTGGCCATCTCATCATTTGCCCAAGATGTTTCTGCTGCCGCTGCACAACAGGATGCTGAAACTATCAAGACCAAACTCGGAGAGATCAAGGGCAAGTGCAACGAGTGCCATGTNNACTATAGAATGAGAGAGGTGTCGTGGTGAATTCGGGGGACAGTAGAGTATACTTAGATTTTGTAGTTAGGTATACTGTCCCTGGAATTCCTGGAATTCTTGGTATACTGTCCCTGGAATTCTCTGGAATTCTTGTCCCTGAAATTCTACAATAGCTCTGGCTTTCTTGCATGTATAGATGACTTCAATGCGTAATGTCCACCTTTACGGCGATCCTGAATATTTCTTTCGCAGTAATGAGCTCAGCATCCCCCATTTTTCCGCTATATTTCCTTTGACACACAAGATTTCCTTGTCTTATGCTCTAAAACAATAAATAAAAGGAGCTCCCATGAAAACGTATGACCTTTATACAGATACCGGAGGGACATTGCTTGCTGATGGTAAAAAACTCAGCAAAGATGATGTCTGTGTTGAAGCTATCGGCGCGATAGATGAGATCAATTCGTTTCTTGGTATTATATACGCATACCTTACGGATGAAGATCATAAAGCCAGGATCGACTTTATTCAGCGAAACCTGTGTCGTATCAATTCTGTGTTGGGAAACGCCGATGTGGATTTTGAAAGATATCGGGTAATCGCCATAGAGAAAATGATTCAAGAACTTGAAACGGGTCTTTCCCCTTTGAGTAATTTTATTTTATCCGGTTCAGGCCTGCTTTCTGCACATATTCAATTTGCCAGAGCATTGGTGAGAACAGCCGAACGCCGCGTTGGGACGTTCAGAGTTAAAAATGAAAACATTATGCCGTTTTTAAATCGGCTTTCTGATCTGCTTTTTCAAATGGCCCGCAAAGTCGATCAAGCTGATAATCGTTCTGAAAGACTATGGAAGGGTGAATGATGTGTCGCTGGATGGGCAACACAATACCTTTTTTTATGGAGGTTCAAAATTAGGAATAGAGCTGCATGACAGAGCGTCATTATCCCCTCGAACCTCTTTTCGGGAAAATCATTGGTCCATTTGAACGGTTTCTCCGGCAAACCACTGCCGGCGGGCTCGTACTCATGGGTATGACACTGCTGACCTTGATCGTGGCCAGTTCGCCATGGGGTGATGCCTATCGACATTTATGGGAGACACCCGTGCGCATAGGAATAGGTCTTCAGAACCTGGAAATGTCTCTTCACGCATGGGTGAATGAAGGTCTGATGGCCCTGTTCTTTTTGTTCGTCGGTCTCGAACTGAAACGTGAAATAATGGTAGGAGAACTTTCCTCCCTGCGCAATGCCGCCCTTCCGATTGCGGGGGCAATTGGAGGAATGCTTGCGCCGGCGGTCATCTACTTCCTGTTCAATTCTTCCGGTCCGGCCAAAGCGGGCTGGGGCATCCCGATGGCCACGGATATTGCCTTCGCCGTGGGCATCCTTGTTCTTCTGGCCTGGCGCATTCCCAGGAATCTCATCATTTTTTTAACCGCCCTGGCCATTGCAGACGATCTGGGTGCTGTGCTGATCATCGCCCTCTTTTACACACAGACCATCGATATGGCGCTTCTGGGCGTTGCAGTTTGCTTATTGGGTATCCTGATTATTTGCAACCGGGGGGGCATCCGTCATGCTTTGCCCTATGCGATCATGGGGATTCTTCTGTGGCTGGCCCTTCTGAAATCGGGGGTACACGCCACCTTGTCCGGCATTCTCTTGGCCTTAATGATCCCCGCGCGCCCGATCTATACACCGAAACAGTTTGACAAACGTCTTGATGAAATGAGGGTTGCCTTCCGCTCGTCGGCCGCCAATCCTGATGGAAGCGACGTGCCTATGGACATTAATCGCATGTACGCAACCGCTGAGCTTCTTGAAAAGGCATCATCCGCCGTGCAGTCGCCCCAGCAACGGATGGAGCATCATCTTTCCCCCTGGGTTACTTTCGGGGTGATTCCTCTATTTGCCATGGCCAATGCCGGACTGGATTTGCTTGCGATGCCCTTCCGTGAGGTTATCATTCAACCCGTAACGCTGGGGGTCATTCTGGGTTTGGTTTTGGGGAAGTTTTTCGGGATATCGGGCTTCGCCTGGCTTGCCGTAAGACTTGGTTTTGCAAAACTCCCCGGCGGTGTCCAATGGCGCTATATCCTGGGAGCGGCCTGGCTCGGGGGAATCGGTTTCACGATGTCTCTCTTTATCGGGCAATTGGCATTTACCGAAAAGCCCGATCTGTTTGAAGAGGCCAGGCTTGGAATTATCATGGCATCCCTGATTTCATCGATTATTGGCCTCACCTGGCTCTACCTCAGCTCCCGTAAATCCACCGTTAAGGGTTGACTGCTGCACAACGCCTCTGATCACGTAAAATGCAAAGATCGGATCAGGAATATCTGTTGGCCTTCACTTTCATTCGTTACTTATTTCAAACGGAAGTCTTTACTTTTCATCGTGCATTAACGGTAAGGACTTTGTAGGTGTTCACAGCAATTCCGCCGATTAGGCTGATCTTGAAAAATCGCTAATGGGCTTTCTTTTTCAGTCCTTCCTTGTAGTCAACGTTTGACGTAACTCAAAGGAAAAGGTAGATTACGTTCTAAAAGAAATCAAAACAGAGTGCTTCCATCTCAAGTTTCACGCATCTTGAAATGGCATAGATAAATCAAAGAATCTGCGGAGGTGCCCGTATGGCTGTCGTAAAATGGAAAAGGGATGAGAGCGTTGCCGTTATTACAATGGAAAACGGAGAAAACAGGTTTAACCCCGTCTTCAACAGGGAATTCCTCCATGTCTTTGATGAAATCGAGCAAGATAAGGCGGTAACATCGGTCGTGATTGTTTCCACTGATGCGAAAAACTGGTCCCAGGGAATAGATCTCATCTGGTTGCAGAGCTGTATGGCTGAAAATGACTTTCAGGCGATCCGCGATTTCCTGTATAGTCTGAACGATATTTTCAAAAGGATCCTCCTCTTTCCTGTGCCCATCATTTGCGCCATCAACGGACATGCCGTCGCAGGTGGGGCCATTTTGTCCCTGGCCTGTGATTTCCGGTTCATGAAGGCCGATAAGGGATTCTTTTTCTTTTCCGAGGTCGACATAGGCATTCCTTTCTTACCCGGCATGATAGCATTTTGCCGGAAAGCCATTCCAGAATATAAAGTCGAGGAGATGATGTACACGGGAAAGCGCTATGGCGCCCCCGAAATGGAAGCGCATCATGTGGTGATGAAAGCCTGCCCCAACGAAGAGGCCCTGATGGCGGAGGTCATGACCTTTGCCCGTTCCCTCAATAAACAACGAGGAGTCTTTGGTGAGATGAAGCGGCGTATGCACAAGCACATCATTGAAATCATAGATAAGGAGGACCGCGAATACATCGAACCGCTTGCGGTTGTATACAGAGACTGATAAAAGGCAGAGAGATCAAAAGGCGGAATTGGGTTTTGGCAACATTATCGGAGGCAGCGATGCCCTCCAGTATGTTCTCTTCAGGGTTCAGAAAGTCGCCCCTACGGATGCCACCGTCCTTATCCTCGGCGAGACCGGTGCAGGCAAAGGGATGGTAGCCTATGCCATACACGAAATGAGCGCCCGCAAGAATAAGCCGATGATCACGATAAACTGTGCCGCCCTGCCGGCGAACCTCATCGAGAGCGAGCTTTTCGGGCGGGAGAGGGGGGCCTTCACGGGAGCCCATGCCAGACAGGTGGGACGTTTTGAGGTTGCCGACGGTGGAACAATCTTCCTGGACGAAATTGGTGAGTTGCCGCTGGAACTCCAGGCAAAGCTCCTGAGGGTGCTGCAGGATGGAGAGTTTGAAAGGCTTGGGAGTCCCAGGACAGTCAAGGTGGACGTGAGAGTGATCGCCTCGACGAGCCGGGATCTGAAAGCTGAGATGCGCGGCGGGCGGTTCCGGGAGGACCTCTATTACAGGCTGAACGTGTTTCCTGTCTCGCTCCCGCCCCTAAGGATGCGAGTCAGTGATATTCCGGGGCTTGCCCAGCACTTTATTGACAAGTACGCGCAAAAGTTTGGCAGGCGATTTGAAACCATTTCAAAGGACACGATGAAAGTCCTTCAGGCGTACCACTGGCCCGGCAATGTGCGGGAATTGGAACATGTCATAGAAAGAGCCGTAATCACAAGCCAGGAGCTGGTGTTTCGGCTTGTTGACCAGCTCGAACATGAGTCTGTTGAGGTGGAGGAAGGGACGCTTCAAGGGTTTGAAGCGATGGCGCGGGAGCATATCCTGCAAGTTCTCAAGAATACTTCCTGGAAGATCGAAGGTGAAGGCGGGGCCGCTGCCATCCTCGGCCTTAAACCGAGCACACTCCGGTTCCGGATCAAGAAGCTGGGCATTCAGCGGCCCTGAGAAATCGAATACCCTCAATATCTTGCGTATCCGCAA
>JAFNGM010000130.1:6883-14272 GCA_017885225.1 Syntrophaceae bacterium
GAATACTTTTTGAATTGAATTCAATGGGGTTGCCGAGAGGATCAATCCCAGAGGGCCGTTGTCTTGTATGCAAGAAATTGCCGTCATGAACACTTCACACCTAAATTAAGGAACGTACCATGAATCTCACCGTCGAAATCAGGGCCAAACCGGAAAAGTATCACGAGCTTTATCAGACGTTGCAGGCGCTCCTTCCCACGATGCGCGCGGAGGACGGATGCCATGAGTCCCGTATCTACCGGGACGTGGAAGATGGTGAAGTCTTTTTCCTTTCGGTGCACTGGGAGGCTGCGGCGAACCTTGAGCACTATATGCGGTCGGTCAGCGGAAGCGCCCTTCTCGGGGCTGTCGACCTGCTGAGTGAAACCGCGAGATTCAGGATAGACAAAGATGCTCCGTGGGAGAATATCAATACCTTGAAACGGATGAGGAAGGGAGCCTGACCTGGACGAGGAATACATGTGATTTTATTTCTTAGTGTATGATCTTTTAGATCACAAGGAGGTACACGGTATGTTTTGGGTACACTTTGCAATTCTCTTATTGGCGATATACTTCGGTGTCCGCGTCGGCGGAGTGGGGCTGGGCCTTATCGGCGGTACCGGCGTAACCATCTTTACCTTCGCCTTCGGCATGGCGCCGGGCTCGCCGCCGATTGATGTAATGCTCATCATTTTGGCCGTGGTCGCGGCGTCCGCTACCCTCCACGCAGCCGGCGGTTTGACGTACATGGTACAGCTCGCGGAAAAACTGCTCCGCAAGCATCCCCGGTATATCGTTTTTCTTGGGCCGATCTGCACTTACGTGTTGACCATGTCTGTGGGAACGGGGCACGCCGTCTATATGCTGCAGCCGATTATCGCCGACGTTTCATACAAGACCGGTATACGCCCTGAACGCGCGATGGCCGCATCCAGTGTTGCATCGCAGATGGGCATCACCGCAAGCCCGATTGCCGCGGCAGTGACAAGCTTTCTGGCGATGTCCTTGAAAGCCGGGTACAACATTACCTTGTTCAATATCCTCAGTGTCACCATCCCCGCAACCATGATTGGCGTTTTTATCGCAGCGCTCTGGAGCCTGAAGCGCGGGAAAGACCTCGACAAGGACGAGGAGTTTCAGGAACGGATGAAGGACCCGGCATTCCGCGCCCAGTTGGAGGAAACGGTAACCTTGCTCGATGAAGGCATTTCCACGAAAGCCAAACGGTCGGTTCTGCTCTTCTTTGCGGGAGTCATCGCCATTGTACTGATCGCCGTTTTCAAGCTGTCGCCGGTCATTGGCAATAAGCCGGTGTCCATGACGATCATCGTGCAGATTGTCATGCTGACAACCGGCGCGGTTATCTTGATGTACTCGCGGGTGAAGGCTGCGCAGATTGCGTCGTCCTCCGTTTTCAATGCCGGAATGGTGGCAGTAATATCCATTATGGGAATAGCCTGGATGAGTGATACTTTTATCGACGCGCATAAAACAGAGTTGGTCGCCACCATGAAGGCAATGGTCAGCCAGTTCTCATGGCTTTTTGCAGTCGCCATGTTCATTGTTTCCGCATTTGTGAAGAGCCAGGCGGCAGTACTGCTTATCATGGTACCCGTTGGTTTTGCGCTCGGAATTCCCATAAACCTCCTGATAGGAATGATCCCCGCATGCTACGCCTATTTCTTTTTCTGTTTTTATCCGAGCGATCTTTCCGCCATCAACTTTGACCGCACCGGCACCACGCACATCGGCAAGTACGTCCTGAATCACAGCTTCATGATTCCGGGGCTGCTCGGTGTCGGGAGCGCGACGATTGTCGGTTATATCATCGGGGCGTTCTTTCTGAAACTATAAAGAATTTTTACGGGGCATACAGTGGTATCCCACAGACATGTCCCTTTGATGACGTAAAATGAGGAGTAAAAAATGAAAAAGATGGCATGCATAAAGTTCACTACTCTTATGGTAACAATCTTCATTTGTCTCTTCGCGCTCACTACGGCATACGCCCAGCAGCGAGCTACCCCGGTTGAAGCAAAGAAATTGGTGGAGAAAGCCGTCGCGTATGTGAAAGCCAATGGCGAGGACAAGGCATTGAAGGAATTCAGCAATCCCAGGGGCAAGTTTTTCAAACAAGAAGAGTATCTTTTCGGCTATGACCTGAATGAAGTTTTGAAAGATGACCTGTATGTCTTTGCCTACGACTTGAAAGGAGTCTTGATGGCGAATCCGGTGGTTCCGAAACTCGTCGGCAAGAATCTCTATAATGAACCGGACAGCAAGGGAAATCTTTTCAGGAAGGAAATTGTTGATCTCGCCAACAGCCGTGGATCAGGATGGGTGGACTATACCTATATAAATCCTGTGACCAAACAGGAAGAAACCAAGATTACCTATTTTCAGAAGGTGGGCAATCTCATCGTGTGCTGCGGCGCCTACCTGCCATAGGTACGAAATATGGACTTTTGCAGGAAAGGTACAGACCACTATGATGCTTCCCCGGAATAAAACAAAGATCGTGTGTACAATAGGTCCGGCCTCGGAATCAGCCGAGGTCATGGATAGGATGATACGGGCAGGCATGAACATCGCCCGACTCAATTTCTCACACGGCAGTTTTGACAGCCACCGCACCGTGGTGAGGAACCTGCGATCAGCGGCTCATGCCGCGGGAAAGCGGCTTGCGATCATGGCTGACCTTTCCGGCCCCAAGATGCGCATCGGAAACCTCGCGCAGGAGCCCGTAGAGCTGAAGCCCGGAGACTCCTTTGTACTGACCATTGACGATATTTTAGGAGATGCAGGGAGGGCCTCGGTCACCTTCAAGACGCTGCCGCAGGCGGTAAGGGCCGGTGACACGCTCTTTTTGAATGACGGGATCATTCAGCTCGATGTCTCTGCGGTCAAGGGCAATGAGGTAATCTGCAGGGTGATCGTGGGCGGAGAGCTGCGGTCCCGCAAGGGGTTGAATCTCCCCGGTATAAATCTCGGAATCAGCGCCTTCACCGAACGTGACCATGAATGTTTAAAGTTCGCCGCGGAAGAAGGCATTGACGCGGTCAGCCAGTCCTTTGTNNTCATCGCCAAGATCGAGCGCTCGAACGCCCTCGATCACATGGATGATATTCTCGATGCTGCAGACGGCATCATGATTGCGCGCGGGGATCTCGGTGTGGAAGTCCCCATAGAAAAGATCGCCGTCATCCAGAAGGACCTTATGAGACAGGCCAACAGAAGGGCAAAACCGGTTATTACGGCAACGCAGATGCTTGAGTCCATGACTGAAAACAGGAGGCCGACGCGCGCTGAGGCGACAGACGTCTCAAACGCCATCCTCGACGGTACCGATTGCGTCATGCTCTCAGGAGAATCTGCCATGGGCAAATATCCCGTAGACGCGGTAGAAATGCTGGCGAAGATCGCTGCTGAAGTCGAGCCACAGAGACGACCGGTCACGGTCGCTGATCTGTATCAGGGAATCGATATCAGCAGCAGGATCACACCGGCTCATCTTATCGCCATCGCGGTTGAAGCAAGTCTCGAATACGCGTCTCCGGCCGCGGTGTTTACCCCGACACACGGCGGCAGAACCGCCCGGAGCCTGTCTTTTTTCAGGACGCCTGTCTGGATTGTGGCAGTGAGTTCTTCTGACCAAACCTGTCAGAACCTCGTCTTTTCCAGCGGAGTATATCCGGTCTTCGAGCCCAATCATCCTGATGACTGGAATACCTATGTCAGAAGATGGGTCGCTCGCCATGAGTTGAAAGGTGATATCGCGGTCCTGACGGAAGGTCCTTCATCAAAGTATCCCGATGCGAACCATCGGATGGAGATTATCGACCTCAGAAGCATTCAGGGGTAACGACATACGCAAAGAGAGAAATCCTTAGGGGGGATCATGAAATGAAGTCACCTTCGGTACATTCAGTATGCAAGAGAATAGTTTTCGAGAAGAATAAACCATATCGGTGCTGAGAGATAAATACATAACACAATTCTTATAAACACGTTAATAAATGAGGTGCTCACATGGGAAATGGAACAAGAAAATTGTACATTCTGCTCGTTTTGTTTTTCTGGTGCCTGGCTGCATCAGGAAGTATGGTTTCATCGGTTCTGGCCGCGGAAGAAGGCACCTTTGCCGGTACATGGGTCGCCAATGGCTCCAAGGAAGCGCTCACTCTGGGGAGCGAGAGGGATACAGCGCTATTCAAGCTCTCCGGCCACGTAAATCTTATCAATAAAAAAATCGGCAAGGAAAGCAATTTCTGGTCCGAGTGCATCGGNNGGAAGCAGCATCACCGGAAGCATTATTGGCGGCACCGGCGCAGCCAAAGGCATAACCGGCACGATTCGTTTCACCTGGTCCTTGATGTCATTTAAGCAAGTGAACAACGAAGCCGGAATAGGTGGTTTTTCAAAGGATGTGAGCGGTACGTATAAGCTCCCTTGATACTATGTTGTCAGTCACCCGTATTCATAAAGGAGAGAGGTTATGTGGATAGTTGAGCTGCTTGTTGTTTTGTTTTTTATCTGGTTCGGAGCGAGGCTCGGCAGTATCGGGATAGGATATGCCGGCGGTTTCGGAGTACTTGTTCTGAGTCTTGTGTTCGGCTTAAAACCGGGCGACATTCCGTTCGATGTCATCCTTATCATCATGGGAGTGATCGCGGCCATCGCCGCAATGCAGGAGGCAGGGGGCCTGGACTACCTGGTGCAAGTCGCTGCAAGAGTCTTGAAAAGGAACCCCAAATACATCACCTTCCTCGCGCCGGTAGTCACCTATTGGATGACCCTATTTGCCGGCACCGGCCATACGGCCTTCCTCGCCTTGCCCGTTATTGCCGAGGTTGCCAAAAAGGAAGGAATACGTCCATCAAGGCCGCTTGCCATTGGAACGGTTGCGTCGCAGATTGCCATCACCGCTTCCCCCATATCCGCAGCGGTTATCTTCTTTGCATCCGCCCTGGAACCATTCGGGGTCGATTATGTCAAACTCCTGCTCATCGCCATTCCCAGTACTTTCATTGCATGCATGCTGGGCGCAATCGTCGCCAACTTCATGGGCAAAGACCTGAAGGATGATCCCGTGTATCAGGATCGCCTGGCCAAAGGGCTTGTCAAACAGCCCTCTGAGTCTGCAGAAAACAAGGCCCTTCCCCCTGGTGCGAAACGTTCGGTTCTCATTTTCGCGCTCGCCATCATCTGTGTGGTCTTCTACGCCACGGCCATCAGCCCGACCGTGGGCCTCATCAAGAAACCTGTTCTGGCCCGGGATCACGCCATCATCACGTTCATGCTAGCCGCTGCCTCTTTTATTGCGTTGCTGTGTAAGGTCAACGTCAACAACATTGTGAATCAAGCCACATTCAAATCCGGCATGAGTGCCTGCATTTGCGTTCTGGGTGTCGCCTGGCTCGGGACTACATTCGTTTCGGCGCACCTCAAAGAGATCAATGTCGTCGCGGGAGACCTGCTGGCCTCCAAGCCATGGATGCTTGCTGTTGTCCTCTTCTTCGCCGCCATGCTCCTTTATTCCCAGGCGGCCACCACCAAGGCCCTCATGCCCGTTGCCCTGGCGCTCGGAGTGAGTCCGGTGGCGGCCATCGCAGCGTTTTCTTCCGTGAGCGCTCTCTTTGTCCTCCCTACCTATCCCACGCTGCTGGCAGCGGTCGAATTCGACGATACCGGTTCGACCCGGATCGGCAAATACGTTTTTGATCACCCGTTCCTGATCCCTGGAACGCTGACCATTGTCTTTGCGGTTATTCTTGGGTATGTCTTTGCCGGCATCATTATTTAACGCCCCAACCTAACGTTCGCAACCCTTAATCGTGAGGAATGAACACAAAAGCAAGAGGATTATTGAAAAACACAGAACGAGAGCTGAGCTCTCGAACAGACTGAAGGAGGAAACTATGGGATACAGGATCGAGAAGGATTTCTTAGGTGAGAAACAGATTCCGGACGACGCGTACTACGGCGTCCAGACGCTACGGGGCAAGGAGAACTTTTTCATCTCCAACGTGCCCGTGTCCAGGGAGCCGAATTTCATCAAAGCATTCGGCTACGTGAAGAAGGCCGCCGCCATGGCGAACCGCGACCTTGGAGTCCTTGACGCCAAGATTGCCAGCGCGATCATGGCCGCGTGCGACCGGCTGATCGCGGGCGAGATGCTCGACCAGTTCATAACCGACTTCATCCAGGGCGGCGCCGGCACCTCGGTAAACATGAACGCCAACGAGGTGATCGCGAACCTCGCCCTCGAGAGCCTCGGCCACAAGAAGGGAGAGTACCAGTATGTCAATCCGAACGATCATGTCAACTTTGGGCAGTCCACGAACGACGTCTATCCGACGGCATTCCACCTCGGCCTGATCCTGCGGCTGGAAAGCTACATGGAGGCGCTGCGCCGTCTCCGGGATGCTTTCTGCGCCAAGGGCAAGGAGTTTGAGAATGTCCTGAAGATGGGACGCACCCACCTCCAGGACGCCGTCCCGATGTCGCTCGGTCAGGAGTTCAACGGATGGGGCACGACGATAGGCGAGGAGGTGCAGCGGATCGCCGAGGTCCGACAGCTTCTGCAACACATCAACCTCGGCGCGACTGCGATCGGCACGATGGTGACCGCCGCGCCCGGCTACCCCGAGCTCGCGGTGAAATACCTCTCCGAACTCACGGGCATCAAATTCACCCTCGCCGAAGACCTGATCGAGGCGACGTCGGACACGGGCGATTATGTACTGCTGTCCGGCGTGCTCAAGCACACCTCGGCCAAGCTCACCAAGATCTGCAACGACATCCGCCTGCTTGCCTCAGGTCCGCGCTGCGGATTCGCCGAGATCAACCTGCCGCAGATGCAGCCCGGTTCGTCAATCATGCCGGGTAAGGTCAACCCTGTCATCCCAGAGGTGGTGAACCAGACCGGATTCCTGGTGATAGGGCTCGATCTCACGGTGACCCTGGCCGCCTCCGCCGGACAACTGCAGCTCAATGTGATGGAGCCCGTGATCACGTTCGCCTTGTTCGTTTCGATTACGACAATGCAGCGCGCCGTCGAAAGCCTGCGCGTCAATTGCATCGAGGGCATTACCGCCAACGCGGACCGGACGCGCGACATGGTGCTCAATGCGCTTGGCATCGTGACCGTGCTGAAGCCCTCCCTGGGCTACAAGCAATGCGCGGAACTCGCCCGTGAGGGCTACGAGACCGGAAAATCGCTGCACGACATCGTGGTCAAGGAACGCAAGCTGCTGACACAGGAGAGGTGGGACGAGGTCTTCTCGTTCGAGAACCTGATCAGCCCGAAGTTTGAGCAATAGAACCACACAATAAAACTATGTATGGAGGTCGTTATGAAAAAAGTGGCAAAAACAATAGTGGCAGTCGTGATCGGCATTGTGTTCA